>JAAYRM010000091.1 GCA_012518745.1 Tissierellia bacterium | reverse complement strand
TGTTCCGATAGTGGTTGGGAATATTTGATAAATTCGTATAGGTTTATATCATATCTGATGCCTACTATCTGATTTGCTAAAACTATGATTATGATTATAAAGAATAGAAAATAGATTATTCTCTTCATGATAGGCCCCCCAGTAATTGAAGATCGATTATATTAAATTCCTATTATGACTATACGATATAAATTATATCATACTTTAAATATCCTTATGATATAATAAATGCGCCATTAGATTTGGAGCTGAATATCTATGTATATAGACTATAAATACGATAAAAGGGATATAGATTATATTTCGGGCCATATATTTAAGGGTAAGAATTACAGGTGTAGCTATATCAGGTATCCAACCCTATATAATAACCCTGCGCCTGGCACCGAAAATGTAGAGGTATATTCATATCAACCCAAGAGCGAAATACGTGCATCTGCATTAATCCTACATGGCCTGGGCAGTAGGAATATTAAATTCCTACTATGGCTTGGCCCGCATCTAGCGAGCGCTGGGATCAATACCAATATATTGATTCTACCGGGCAATTACACTAGGGTGGAAAACAATTCGGTAAGCGGCAAGAGTTACCTATACCCCAATATGAATTCGATGTACCAATTCTGGGAGCATGGGGTGGTGGATACCCTGAGTGCAATCGACCTATTGGAACAATCGGATTCTTGGATGCCCAATAATATTATATTGGGATATTGCCTAGGTGGGATGATAGCTACCATGGTTGGAGCCATGGAATCCAGGTTGAACCATATCCTCTTCATGGCCACGGGTGGACATATTCCGCAGATATTGCATAGATCACCCGCTACTGCCTTTGCCAGAAGGCTATTTGATAGGGGTTTAAAGCCTGATTTCTATCTAGATGATAGGCAGAGATTATACGATATCTACGATGAACAATTCCCCCAAGTAAGGGAGATGACCCTAGAGGCTATAATATCCGATACGGATATACATCCGCTATTTAAAATCGACCCCATTTCATATGCCCATCTATTGGATATGGAAAAGGTCACATTCATCGATGCATATTTCGATTCCACATTACCAATACCGTCCCGAAAGGTACTATATGATGAAATGGCGGGCGCAAATAGAAAGGTTCTCCCTATAAGCCATATTAGCTGGTTACCCTTTAGCTATTTCATTGCAAAATATATACTTCATAAGCTCAATATAAACGCCAAGGAGGCGAAGAAGGCATTATTGATCAGGGAATCTATGGAAAACCCCCTAGAAAAATAGATATGGTGATAACTCATGGACTGGTTCAAGAA
Organism: Tissierellia bacterium; assembly: GCA_012518745.1. Lineage (GTDB taxonomy): Bacteria > Bacillota > Clostridia > Tissierellales > Tepidimicrobiaceae > DUNJ01. Next base: position 11,560 of record JAAYRM010000091.1, on the reverse strand, counting down.
AAAAATAAAAACTTCCTACCTCGTAGTCAATAAAATACATCTATTTCTCATCTTCCTATTGCTCACCATAGAGGATATGGCCCTAGGAATCTATTATTTTCTGATCTCCCTTGTCATCTTCATATGGAAGATCCTAAATGCGAGGATTCCCTTGGACGTCGATGAGGATCTAAAGCCCGATACATATGTATATAAGAGGGTCGATGATAAGGAGTTGAAGATGGATATATGGTTCCCATCTATGGACATGAGGAGATATCCCTTGGTATTCTTCTGCCATGGTGGTGGCTGGATTTCAGGTTTTAGGAACCAACCCAATAATGTATCCTGGTGCAAATTTTTAGCCTCGCGGGGACTAGCCGTAGCGAGTATCGATTATAGGTATGGATATAGGAATACCATGGAGGATATCCTATGCGATTATACGGATGCTCTAAACTATATACGAGATAATAGTGGGAAACTATCAATCGATGTAGAGCATATAGTCTTGATGGGGTTATCCGCCGGTGGCCATCTTGCTCTATCATATGCTGCATATAATACGCATCAAGGGAATTGGGGGGCCATGAAAGGCATTAAATCCGTGGTGGCCTATTATGCACCTACGGATTTAAACGATATCTTTATGGCCGATACCAAATCCATATTTGCAAAATTTGCCACCAAACAGACCTTTAAGGGTGGGATGGGGCAAGATAGTAGCATATATGATTATTATTCCCCCATCCATTGGATCACAAAGGATATGATACCCTGCCTCTTGGCTCATGGAAGGATGGATACCACTGTTCCCTTCAGTTCATCTCTTAGATTTGCCGATGAATTGAAACGATTTGGTGTCAAACACACCCTTTTAGTACATAGAAAAGGGGGCCATTCATTCGATACCAAATTAAATGATATATCAACGGTGCATATATTGGAAAAGACCGTAGGATATATTAAAAAAACCATTATATAGGTGATGATATATGATAATTACGAAGATTGAATCTCAAAGGAATAATGATAGGGTAAATATATATATAGATCATCGGTTTGCCTTTGGCATCATGAAGGAAATTCAATATAAATATAACCTTGCCGAGGATATGCAACTTGACCAGGAATTTATAGATAGGGTGCTAATAGAGGAAGAGCAGTCTAGATGCAACGATTTTGCCCTTAGGTTTCTTGGATATAGACAGAGATCCGAGAAGGAGATAGAGGATAGATTGCGAATGAAGGGATTTGAGCAGCATATAATTGCTAATACCCTGGCCTATCTCAAGGACCATGGTCTGGTAGATGATCTGGAGTTCGCCGAATCCTTTGTAAGGGATAGGATACGAATAAACAAGCATGGACCTAGGAGGATAAGGTATGATCTCTATCAGAAGGGTATTGAACAGACGATAATCGATAGGGTCCTCGATGAATATGATGATGAATATGACCGTGCACTCGAATTAGCTAGGAAGAGGCTATCCTCGTATAGGAACGATGATAGGGCAACTAAGTATAGGAAGCTAGGGGGATTCCTTCAGAGGAGAGGTTATTCCCCGGATTGCGTATATAAAATATTGAATAAATTGATTGGATAGCGGTGATATAGATGTGCTATGTATATATTCTAGAATGTGCCGATCGGTCCCTATATACGGGATGGACTGTAGATCTGGATAATAGATTGAAGGCTCATAATAGTGGTAAGGCCTCTAAGTACACGAGGGGCCGTTTACCCGTGGAATTGGTATATCATGAAACCCATGCTAATAGAATAGAAGCCCAGAAGAGGGAATGGCAGATAAAGCAGCTCAATAGAAAGGAGAAACTCGACCTCATCAGGGGTTAGTTTCTCCTCTGTTTCATCTCTATTACATGGGGCATCGGATTATAATGGCTAATTCCTAAATCCTTAGTCTCAACCCTACCATCTTCATATTCTATATCGATGGTAGATTCCACCGTTGCTCCATCTATCCCTTTAACTATTACCTTTTTCTGCCCCTGTTCCAGATCCGAATTCGTCCTATAGTATATTGGGGCCTCCACCGTATCCGTTACCCTATGATTCCATATGATCCTTGGGGGAGTTTCTTGGCCATAGAATCCTATATATAACCTGTGATCAACCATCCTAGCCCATATCAGGATAGGTGAATCCGTGTTGTTTTTAAATTTAAAATCCTTGGCACCATAGGCAACCGTTGCATCCTGACCATAGGGTACATAATTCACGGGCATACTATGATTATGCCTCTCCACTATCTCTAGGTTGCTCAATATAGCTCCATTATATAGAGTTGATGCAATCTTACAGACCCCGCCCCCCTCGGTTTGAATGATATTACCCCCCGAATACGAGGCCCCCATTCTATAGCCCCTGCCCTTGGTATAGGGTCCTATGGCCTGATTCTGGGAAAATATCTCCCCCGGCATCACCACGGTTCCACTCAGACTATTGGCTGCTAGCCTTACATTATATTCTTCTCCTGGCAATGGATCCAGCAATACAGCACAGTATGCGGCCATCAATATCCGCGCATTGTTTTCATCCTGGGCATTGAAAAACTGCTCATCATCCGACCAGGGCAGGTTTTTAATAGGCCCGGACACATCCGGCTCGTCAACCCTGCCCATGGCGACCTTCGATTCAAATTGTTCTACCCCCATGATTTCATTTTCCATATCCCCATTTACATCCACCTTATTGGTAGCATATGTTTCTAAGACCAATAGCATGGCTAGATTAGCCATAAATATGGAATATCTATCCTTTCCCAAACGATCAACATCTCCCTCTATTTTAAATCATAATCCAATATGATATAGTCTTCTACTCAGTTAAGAAAATATTCATATAGCATTTCAAAAGGCTTTACATGGCGATTCCTTATGATAAGATTAAAATATAATATAAGCTTGGGGTGAAGTTCATGCATGATTTCTTTAAGAAGATAGAGGCCAATCCAATTATAGCGTCTGTAAACAATCTAGAGCAATTGGAAGCCGCCATAGATTCACCATGTAGAAATATCTTTCTACTCGCCGGCAATATATTCAATCTCAAGGAGATAGCCTATAGGGTGAAGACCCAGCAGAAGGGCCTATATATACAGGTAGACCTGATAGATGGTTTTTCAAAGGATACCTGGGGTTTGGAATACATAGTCAAAAATATATATCCAGATGGAATAATTACGGTCAAGCCGAGCCTAGTTAAGATGGCTAAGGATCTCGGCGCCTTTATAATATATAGGGCCTTCATCAACAACTCCATGCTCTTGGAAAAGGAAATCCAGTCGATTAGGGATTATAGGCCCAATGTAGTGGAGATCCTTCCTGGAATTATGCCTAAAATCATAGATAAGGTCCACCTAGAGACCAATATACCAATAGTCGCCGGTGGACTTATAATGGATCATGATGATATTGCAATATGCCTGGATTCGAAGGCAATCGCCCTTTCTACAAGCAATAAAGGGCTATGGTATGATGGATGATCTTTATTTCAACGGGCGGACACCATGGTTTAAGATTTCCTCTTCCCAGATCAGGGGATACTTGCCCGTCGCCCATTCACTCATGATAATCCTTTCAGCACTATTTAACCCTATCTTCGATTCCGGTATAGGGCTGATCTCTCCCCCTTCTATCAGATATATCAATATGGCATCGTGAGTTAATGCTATTAGCATATCATCATCGGGGGATATAAATGCATCCAAGACCCCAGGTACCCTAATCTTAATCCTATTCCACGATATGGATAATTCATCATATTGAACCAATTCCTTCGGAGGAGTTGCATTTATATTAAAATCCTTATAGCTATACTTATTATCTTCCACTAAATCCAACCTACCTCTAAATATCCAATGCCCATTTCTCCTAAATAGCCCGAAGTTCTCCTCACTTGGCCTCAAATCCACCGAGCTATTCATCTGGCCCATATGCTCCGTTTCCACGGCCTTGTTGGCCCCCTCCGTGAAGGCCTCACTTCCAATCTCTCCTAATATATCGGCGATCTCTAAGGGTCTATCCTTATCCAGATGATCTATCATATGCAGCTCTAGAGTTCTCTCCCCCTTACCCAAGTAATGGGTTTTTTCAAGCGAGATATAATCATTTCCGGCATATAGGATGCTCTTAAGTGTTCTATCCTCCCTATCCCTAGGTTCTAGACGTAAATCCAATTTCCGGTTCAAATCCGATACAGTTATCCTATCGTTAACCCTTCCCTTCACCTTAACCCTATTGACCCCCACCTTGGCAAATCCCGTTCGCCTAGGTAGAAATATTTCATCCGTTTCATATATGCTAGCTATGCCCTTGGAATCCCTTCTTATGAAGATGGTTCTATATTGCCAGTTCACCAGATCATCTTCCATATTATCTAGATCCAAGGACTTAAGACCAATCAATATGCTGGAATTGATCTCTTCCTCTGCTTCCATATCCGATGTTTCAGCTTTAATTTCCCTATTATCATAGTATTCCGCTATAATCTCAGGCTCTATATATTCGTTCACCCTCTTCATCAGAAAGAATGCGCCTCCCATACCGATTATGGCCCTATCCTCCGAGAGTTTAATATATTCGTTGAATAGTTGTCCATCCGATTCCACGGATATTACTTGAATTTCATTCTGATCTATATCCAGATATTCGGGAGTCACCTTATACCGATGTCTCAGATAATCCATAGCCTTTGTCGTCTTAAGTTTGTAGGATGGTTCCCAGCAGATATCCGGCCCAAGCGTAACCAATTCCTTATGAAATAGGGCCTCCTCACCGATATAATGCTTGGCCATATCCTCGTCTAGATCCGAGATGCTGCCTAGCTTATAATCCTCTATAACCCATTTCCCACTAATGGGCAGAAGCCTGTTATCCGGTGCCATTATATTTTCCGATAGGTTCATATTATTCGATCCACACGCCCCTAGTACCAGAGATAGGATCAGCAATATATTCCAATACAATAATCTTCTAACCATCCTGCACCACCTCTAATGGGAAGGATACTATAACCCTTGTACCCCTATTCGGTTCACTTTCTATCCTCATGGAACCACCATGTAGGTTCATTATCTCATCACATATAGATAACCCCAACCCACTATTGGACCTGCTATCCTTCCCCTTGTAGAATCTTTCTTTTATATGCGGGAGATCTTCCTCAGCTATCCCATAACCATTGTCTTCCACCTCAATTATTACATAATCCTTTTCATACAGGGTTTTTATCAGAACCTCTCCACCATTTGGCGTAAACTTAAGCGCATTATCCAATAGATTGATTAACACCTGTTTCACCCTATTCGCATCCGCAAATACATTGGGCATGTCGGCATCCTGTAATACCTCCAGGGTTATATTGGCTTCATCCGCCTTGGGCTGTACCTGTCTGCTAATCCTATTCACTATTTCCCGCATATCTATCTCATCCCTATCTAGAACAATCCTCCCCGATACGAATTTCGAGAAATCCAATAATTCATCCACCATATCACCCAATCGATCGCTCTCTTGCTCTATTATCTCTAGACCATCTAGGAGTAGGGGGTTTTCGTTTAATTCCTCCCCCTGTAATGTAATCGCCCATCCCTTAATAGAGGTTAGGGGGGTTCTCAACTCATGGGATACCGAGGATATAAAATCGTTTTTGAGTTGTTCCTTCCTTATCAATTCCTCGGCCATATAGTTCAAGGTATCCGATAGCTTGCCAATCTCATCATTGAACCTCTTCCGGGATCTAATCTTCAACTGCCCCCTGGCCATCTTGTCTGCCACCTCCGTCACATCCTCCAATGGCCTTACTATGGTATTGGCTAATAATAGGCCTACACCCCCCGATATGGATATTACCACCAGGCCAAATGCAAGTAGCACCTTCCCAATATTGTTTATTATCGAGTTTGTCTTCTTTAAAGATGTTACAAACCTTAGAATTCCCACAACCTTATCCTCTAAGGTCAGGGGATAGGATACGGCCATAACGGACGATGTATCGTATCCCACATTCCCAATCCAGGTACCCTTCCGTCCATCCATCGCTTCCAATATATCGCTCGTCTCTATTCTATTCGATGGATGGCTTGCCCCAATTGAATCCATTAGCACCTTGCCATCCAGATCCAATATCTGCACCTGGGCATTTGTATGATGTAAAAATACATCCATATCATCTATTATTATATTCCCCAAATCGGTAGTGGAAAAATATCTAGAATATATATCCGCCGTGGATAGGAGCTGATTGAATAAAATTTCCTCCGTGCCTTTATAATAATAATGTCGAACCCCATTGAATAGGAGAACCTCCAATATTACGACGGTGATGATTATAACCAACATAAAATTCCCTACTAATCTTTTCCTTATACTGGATTTCATACTAGCCCTCCAAATTCTAATCCTTGTCCACCCACCTATAGCCTAGCCCCCATACGGTTTCGATATAATGGGGATTGCTAGGCTCATCCTCTATCTTAGAGCGCAATCGCCTTATATTGACATCTACGATCTTGGAATCACCCATGAAATCATATCCCCAAATCAGGTTCAATATCTCATCCCTATGAAATGCCCTGCCCGGATTCCCAATAAACAGTTTTATTATCGAAAATTCCGTGGGGGTTAAATCGATTCCATTATTATTCTTATAGAATTTTCTAGAATAGGTATCCATAGTGAAGGGACCATAGTTGATTATATCGGGAACCCCATTGATAGGCTCCTTAATCCTTCTTAATAGGGATTCTATTCTCAGGACCAATTCCCTTGGATTGAAGGGTTTTACCATATAATCATCTGCACCGTGCTCTAGACCAATTATCCTATCGACATCCTGGGATTTTGCAGTTAACATTATTATTCCAATCCTTGGAAACTGTTCCCTCAATATCTTACATACCTCGAACCCATCCATACCGGGTAACATTATATCCAATACCACCAGATCTATATCGCTATTGCGCACAATTTCTAGCCCTTCTTCCCCGGTCCCGGCTTCCTTAACCAGGAAATTGGCCCTTTCCAAATTGATTTTAACGAACTTCCTGATGGATTCTTCATCCTCAACAATCAATATATCTCCCGTTAAATCCATTCGTATCCCTCCATATGTTCCACTACGAGCTCCATCATTACAATTGCCACCATCATAATCCCCAAATCCTTATATCTAAACCATTATCATATATATAGAATACTACAAAGAGATAAAATATTCATTACAAATTTATAACATCCATGTATTAAAGCCCCCCTTGCATATCCAAGGAAGGCTTTATACGATACCTATGATACTAGGTTTTTAAATTGTGATCTATATAGATTCGCATATATCGAATCCTTATCCAATAGTTTTTCGTGGCTTCCCCTCTCAGCAATCCCCTCGTTTGTCAATACCAATATCTCATCCGCATTCTTTATGGTGGATAGTCTATGGGCGATTATTAGGGTTGTTCTTCCTTCGGCCAATTCCGCCAACGAGGATTGAATTAGGATCTCGGTTTCATTATCCAATGCGGAGGTTGCCTCATCCAGTATGAGGATCGGTGGATTCTTAAGGAATAGCCTTGCTATGGATATCCTCTGCTTCTGTCCACCTGAGAGCATTACCCCCTTTTCACCTATATAGGTTTCATATCCGTTGGGTAGGGTCAGAATAAAATCGTGAATCCTTGCCTTCTTGGCCGCTTCAATTATCTCCTCTTCCGTTTTGATGGGATCCCCATACGATATATTATCCATTATGGTACCCGTGAATAGGAATACATCCTGTTGCACTAAGCCTATATTCTGTCTGAGGGATTGCAATTTAATATCATTTATATTTATGCCATCGATGAGGATCCGCCCATCATCTATCTCGTAGAATCTAGGTATTAGATGACATAGTGTGGTTTTGCCCGCCCCGGATGGACCAACTATAGCAACCGTCTTGCCCTGCCGGATTTCCAGATTTAGATCCGATAACACCGTGGATTTCTCATCCGCATAGCTGAAGGATACCCCTTCGAACCTGATATTTCCCTCTATATCCCTCAATTCTACGGCATCCTCCTTATCCACTATACTGGGTTCAATCTCTAGCACCTCTATAAACCTTTCGAAACCGGTCATCCCATCCTGATATTGTTGCATAAAATCCGACAATCTCCTTATGGGTTGCATAAAAAAATTTACATATAGCATGTATGCCACTAGGTCACCGATATCTATATAGTTTCTATATATAAAATATCCTCCTGCGCTAATTACCAGCAGGTTGAGTATATTGGTCGTCAACCCTATCCCTGCGATAAATTCGGCCATAATCCTATAGGAGGCTTTTCTAGCTTCCTTGAACTGATAATTGCCCTCGGCAAACTTCTCTATCTCATAGTCCTCATTCGTGAAGGATTTGGCTACCCTTATGCCGGAGATGCTATTTTCCAGCTGGGCATTTATATTGGCTATCCTCCTTCTTACCTCCCTGAAGGAATTCTCCATCTTCTTCCTCTTCGACATGGCAAACCAGATCATTAATGGGATGAAGGAGAATATGATCAAGGTCAATCGCCATTCTATTCTCATCAACAATATAAATGAACCTACCAACATCGTTATGGATATGAATAGATCCTCTGGCCCATGATGGGCTAGTTCGGTAATATCCCTTAGATCGTTTACCAGCCTCGACATTATATGCCCGGTCTTAGTATTGTCATAGTATTCAAAGGGCAGGGTTTGTAGATGTGAGAACAGATCCCTTCTCATATCGTGTTCAATATAGACGCCCAGAACATGTCCCCAGTAGGATACTATATAGTAGGCTATATATCTAAATACAAACATTATAATCATTATAATAGTCCATCGGATTAGGAGGTCCATTCTCCCCTCCGGAATAATTACGTTAACTATATTCCTCGATACCATTGGAAATATTAGATCGAATATTGCCACGAGCAAAGCACAGAACATATCCAATATGAACAATCTCCTATGCGGAATATAATAGGATGCAAATCTTTTTAGCAATTTTTCCATTTCCCCCTTCAAATCGTTTTCTATATCCTATAATTTATGATAGACATTGTATCATCCCTATCCATAGTTATCAATTATTTACCCATAAAGCATTGTATTAAATCCTCTGAATATCGATCCATGAGTGCGGATGGAAAGGCCCATGCCATAAGATCTGACATGAGCATTAATTCTAGGAGCTAGGAGATAGGCTGTGATATATTTGTAAGGATAGTAGATAGTGCATTATAAATATGAAGGATATCGCTCCGGTATCATTTAATAGAAAGGCCGTTATCCCAATTGTAAGCATTATATTGAATTCCCTCGTATATACCATGCCCTTTAATTTGGATAGCCTATATAGGGAATATATCTGGGCAATTATAGTGACGCTAAAGGGGGGCAATATGGTCAATTTTATCAACTCCCCTATCTTGTTTCTGTACATATGCACTAATTCCCCTATTCCAAAGGTTTTCAATCTGAGCAGAAAATCTATGGCGTGGCTTTTTTCGCTACTGAAGTAATCGAAATACATATTTGTAATAAATATGGATAACCCTATCGATGCCAATATGAATATGCTACCTATATTGAGCTTCCTATCCAGTATATATACATATAACATCATTAAGAATAGGATAGTTGCGGTTAGAAACCCCCCCGTATTTGCTCCGTAGTTTGCCGACAAGGCTATGATGTTCAGCATAAAATAGCAGAAGCAGATTATCCTATCCACATACCGATTGGAGATCAATTCCCTAATAAATAAATAGCTTATTATTGAGGTGGATAATAGGACCCCCATTATCCCATTATTTAATCCATAGTATCTGACCCCGTAACATAGATTATTGAACCCGATATAGGAATTATATATAATCTCCGGTTCTAGGAATATACCAAATATTATCAACATATAGGTCAAGGTGGCGAACAGGCCTATGGGGTTTACAGCCCTCCCCATCATAAATACCGTAATAAGATAGGTGGTAAGCAGATTTATGAATAGATATAATGCTATATTGATATGCAAATTCGATGCGCCCATCAGCAAGGATATGAATATATTGATAATTATTATATTATTATAAAAGTGTATATCCTGGAACCTTTCCCTCTCTCCCCTCAATAATTGATATGCTGAATATACCTGCACAATATATACCAATCCATGAAATAGATATACTATGAGCATCAGATTGATGATCCTCTTCATGATGGCTTTGGCAAAGAAGATATTATCCTCTTCCTCCACTATATCTATGGTATTCCCTATTTCCAGCCCGCGTTCCCCTCCACCATTGGCAAGTAACTCAACGGATATATCCTCCAAGGTAATGAATCCCCTTCTATTGGTAGAAAGGCTTTGAATTACGCCATTTTTATATTCATCTATATATACTATGGGTACCAAATTTCTATTTATTATATATTGGGTATGCACGGGAACGGATTTAGGGATTACCAATATACTAATCCCCTCTAATTCCCCCATATAATATTTTAAAAGGTCTAACCTCTCCTTCCTACCATCAATATCATAGGATAATATCAAAAGCTTGGATTCGGCTAAATGATCATTGGTATTCTTCACCAGCCACTCCAAGTCATAGATGAGTTCTATCTCACCATTCCCAATCCTTCCCCGGGCATCTGCCCCGATAATGGCGGATGAATCATTGCCTATATACGATATGGCTTCATTCCCCAGTTTGTTTCCCAACAACTCGATGTCCATATTATTCAAATCGCATATCCCATCTAGCATGTCCCTAAACCCTATTATATTTATGCGATCATCCACATCCCTATAGAGTCCCCTATAATATCCTGATTCAACCCCAACTTTCCTGCCCATGGCTATGGAAAAATAGAGACTCTCGGGAGAATATGGCCTTCTGGTCTTTAGATTCATAAATCCTACCCCGTGCCTCCTATCGGAAAACACCTCGCTTACATCATCTAAATCCCATTCATCCAATATGATCATTATAGATTTTTTATCCATTGCATAGGACCGATTGCTAATCGTCAGCAATAACGATAAAATCAACATTATAATTATAAGGCTCTTCTTCATAATGAACATCCTTAGAAGATAATATAGTTTATAAGGCAGAATATACCTAATGTTATCGAGAATATGCTTAGGATCCTCTTATATCTATCCAATATATCTTCATTTTTTTTGGTCTTCCTCTTTACCATATTTCTTCTATTACCAAACCTTTCAATGGAATACTTCTCATTTAATATGATGAAAAGCCCCATTGATAGGAACGATGTCCCCATCCATAGCAATTACAACACCCCATTAATCCTGCCCCGGATTGCATAATATCCTGTACTTGCAATCGATCTCGCAGTCCACATTTCCTTTATACTGTTCAATGGAATTATGCCCTATGACGAATTGAATAAACCTCTCTATATCGATAAGATTTTTATCCAATGCTTTTCTATCTATATCTACATCTGCCCAGTCCCCGGTTTCTAAAAATAGAATCCTAGTGGCCTCCACCTCAATACCGCTTATGGTCTGAAAAGC
>JAAYRM010000090.1 GCA_012518745.1 Tissierellia bacterium | reverse complement strand
TTTGTAAACAAGAGGGTAATTGCCAGGGGTAGGGGAGGAGCAATAGATATATATCCAAGTGATGAAGTGGATTATATGGATGTATCCCCTAAACAGATAGTGTCCATTGGGACGGCGATGATCCCATTCTTGGAGAACGATGATGCCAATAGGGCATTGATGGGGGCAAATATGCAACGTCAGGCCGTTCCATTGATACAGACGGAAGCCCCAATAGTGGGAACAGGGACGGAATATAAGGCTGCAAGGGATTCGGGGGTTGTGGTTATAGCTAAAAATGCCGGGGTAGTGGAGAAGCTAAGCACCAGTGAGATATTGGTGAGGCGGGATCTAGATGGAGGAGTTGATAGATATAAACTACTGAAATTCAAGCGCTCCAACCAGGGCACTACCATAAATCAAAGGCCCATCATCCAAAAAGATGAAAGGGTGGAGAAGGGGCAGGTTATTGCTGATGGACCCAGCACCGATCAGGGTGAGATTGCATTGGGCAAGAACCTATTGGTGGCCTTTATGACTTGGGAAGGTTATAATTTCGAGGATGCTATCCTGCTAAGTGAAAGTCTAGTCAAGGATGACAAGCTAACCTCGATTCATATAGAGGAATACGAATCAGAAGCAAGGGATACTAAGCTAGGACCCGAGGAGATTACGAGGGATATCCCCAATGTCGGAGAGGATATGCTCAAAGACCTAGATGAGGATGGAATCGTAAGGATAGGAGCAGAGGTAGAGACTGGGGATATATTGGTAGGAAAGGTTACCCCTAAGGGCGAGACCGAGTTGACAGCGGAAGAAAGACTGCTCAGGGCGATCTTTGGTGAAAAGGCCAGGGAGGTTAGGGATACATCCTTAAGGGTTCCCCACGGTGAAGCGGGTATAATCGTAGATGTAAAGATATTTTCTAGGGAAAATGGCGACGAATTACAACCGGGGGTAAACCAAAAGGTGAGGATATACGTGGCTACCAAGAGAAAGATCAGCGTAGGCGATAAGATGTGTGGTAGGCACGGAAACAAGGGAGTCGTATCCAGGATATTGCCAGAGGAGGATATGCCATATCTACCGGATGGCACTCCAATAGAGATAGTGCTCAACCCATTGGGCGTACCTTCGCGGATGAATTTAGGCCAAGTCTTAGAGGTGCATCTAGGGCTAGCCGCCAAAAAGTTGGGTTGGCATGTGGCTACACCGGTTTTCGATGGCGCCACGGACGAGGATATATTGGATGCCCTGAGGGAAGCGGGTTATCCTACAAGCGGTAAATTACAGTTGAGGGATGGAAGGACTGGAGATTTCTTTAACGGTGAGATAACAGTGGGATATATGTATATGTTGAAATTGCATCACCTGGTAGACGATAAGATCCACGCGAGATCCACAGGACCATATTCCTTGGTTACCCAACAGCCCCTTGGAGGCAAGGCACAATTTGGGGGTCAGAGGTTTGGGGAGATGGAGGTTTGGGCATTGGAGGCATATGGAGCGGCCCATACCCTGCAGGAGATCTTGACCGTAAAATCCGATGATGTGGTAGGCAGGGTGAAGACATATGAGGCCATCGTCAAGGGTGAAAGCATCCCAGAGCCTGGAATACCAGAATCCTTCAAGGTATTGATTAAGGAATTGCAGAGTCTATCCATAGACGTAAAGGTGTTGACTGAAGAGGATGATGAGATAGAGATACAGGAATCCACCGATGATGAGATAATAGATCTGGATTTGATGGGTGAGGAGTTTATTGAAAAGAAGTATATAGATGAGGATTCCGAGGAAAAGGACGAGATAGAGAGTAAGTTTATTGTAGAGGATAAAGAAGATCAGGCTTAGGGATTAGGCTTGAGGATGATCAAAGACGGTATAGCTGAGGACATGAGTACTTCAATATAGAAAGGAGAGAAAGCTCCTTGTTTGAATTAAATACATTTGACTCAATAAAAATTGGTCTTGCCTCGCCGGAGAAGGTAAGACAATGGTCCAAGGGGGAGGTTAAAAAGCCTGAAACCATAAATTATAGGACCCTAAAACCGGAGAAGGAAGGCCTATTCTGCGAAAAGATATTTGGACCTACAAAGGATTGGGAATGCCATTGTGGTAAGTATAAGAGGGTAAGGTATAAGGGAATTATATGTGATAGATGCGGTGTGGAGGTAACCAAATCCAAGGTGAGAAGGGAGAGGATGGGGCATATAGAATTGGCAGCCCCTGTATCCCATATCTGGTACTTCAAGGGAATCCCGAGTAGGATGGGCTTGATATTGGATATGTCCCCAAGATCCCTGGAAAAGGTACTATACTTTGCATCGTATATAGTGATAGATGGGGGAGATACCCCGTTATATGAAAAGCAGCTATTGACCGAGGCCGAATATAGGGAGAATTATGAGAAATATGGGAATGAATTCAAGGCCTCTATGGGTGCCGAAGCTATAGAGGAGATTCTGTCAAATATAGATCTTGATAGCGAAGTTAAGGATTTAAAACATCAGCTCAAGGAGGCTACTGGGCAGAAACGGATAAGGATCATACGAAGGCTTGAGGTCTTAGAGGCCTTCAGACAATCAGGGAATAGACCCGAGTGGATAATAATAAGCGCAATACCGGTAATACCCCCCGATCTTAGACCCATGGTACAGCTAGATGGGGGTAGATTCGCCACATCGGATTTAAACGACCTCTATAGGAGGGTTATAAATCGAAACAATAGGTTGAAAAGGCTATTGGATCTAGGGGCACCGGATATAATCGTAAGAAATGAAAAGAGGATGCTCCAGGAAGCCGTAGATGCTCTGATAGATAATGGGCGAAGGGGAAGGCCGGTAACAGGGCCTGGCAATAGACCCCTGAAATCCCTATCGGATATGCTGAAGGGTAAGCAAGGCAGGTTTAGGCAGAACTTACTTGGGAAGAGGGTGGATTATTCGGGGCGTTCCGTTATAGTAGTAGGTCCCGAGTTGAAATTCTACCAATGTGGATTGCCTAAGAAGATGGCATTGGAATTATTTAAACCATTTGTAATGAAGGAATTGGTGGAAGGTGAATATGCACATAATATAAAATCTGCTAAGCGTATGGTGGAAAAGATGCAATCGGAGGTCTGGGATGTATTGGATATAGTTATCAAGGATCATCCCGTCCTATTGAATAGGGCGCCTACGCTCCATAGACTGGGGATACAGGCCTTTGAACCGGTCCTAGTGGAGGGTAAGGCGATAAAGCTGCATCCCCTCGTATGTACGGCCTATAACGCCGACTTTGATGGGGATCAGATGGCAGTCCACCTACCTTTATCTACTGAATCACAGGCCGAGGCTAGGCTACTCATGCTATCCATCAACAATATATTGGCACCGAAGGATGGGAAGCCTATCACCACGCCAACCCAGGATATGGTTCTTGGAAGCTATTATCTCACCGTAGAGGATAGCAAAGAACAGGAAGATATAAGGATATTCAAGGATTATGAGGAGATGCTGAAGGCCTATTATAATGAACAGGTGGATATCCATGATAGGGTGAAGGTGAGAAGGAAGGTAGATAGCGAGGATAGAGGCCGTGTAATAGAGAGTACCGTGGGAAGATTCATATTCAACGAGGAAATTCCACAGGATCTAGGCTTTGTGGATAGACGTGTAGATAAGTATTCCCTAGAGATAGATACATTGGTCGATAAGGGGATTTTGGCAAAGATAATAGAGAGATGTTATAGGAAGCATGGAAATACCGTGACCGCCTATGTTCTAGATCATATCAAGGAATTGGGTTTTCACTATTCAACAAAAGGTGCTATAACCATAAGCATGGAAGATATAGTAGTTCCCGAAAACAAGGGGGAATTATTGGGAAGGGCAGAGGAGGCCATCGATAAATTCGAAAAATCCTATAGAAGAGGCCTGATTTCGAATGAGGAGAGGTACGAAAGGGTAATTGAGGTATGGAATCAATATACCGAAGAGGTTACCCGTACCCTAATGGATAATTTGGATTCGATGAACCATGTATATATCATGGCCCATTCGGGGTCTAGGGGAAGTGAAAACCAGATCAGACAGCTAGGCGGTATGAGAGGGCTTATGGCCAGTGCATCGGGAAGAACCATAGAGATCCCCATCAAGTCCAATTTTAGGGAGGGTCTAGATGTATTGGAATTCTTCATATCAACCCATGGATCCAGGAAGGGGTTAGCGGATACGGCCCTGAGGACGGCCGACTCCGGATACCTAACTAGGAGGTTGGTGGATGTAAGCCAGGACGTTATAGTAAGGGAAGAGGATTGCGGAACCAATCAAAACCTGCGAGCAAGGGCATTCATGGATGGGAAAGAGGTAATTGAAGAGCTGAGCGATAGAGTGGTAGGAAGATATGCAGCCGAGGATATAGTGGATCCGGGTTCAGGTGAAATCATTATAAAAGCGGGAGAGATGATAACCGAAGATATAAGCGATATCATAGAGGAAGCTGGGATTACGGAGGTCGAAGTGCGATCCGTCCTTGGATGTAATACGCGGCATGGGGTTTGTGCTAAATGCTATGGTAGAAACCTAGCCACAGGGGAACCGGTCAACATAGGGGAATCCGTTGGGATCATAGCGGCACAATCCATAGGGGAACCTGGTACGCAGCTCACGATGCGGACATTCCATACCGGTGGTGTAGCAGGGGCGGATATCACCCAGGGTTTACCTAGGGTAGAGGAATTATTTGAGGCCAGAAAGCCCAAGGGGCTTGGAATAATATCCGAGATAGCCGGTGAGGTAAGCATAAACGAGACGAGGAAGAAGAAGGAAATAGTCGTTACATCGGATGATGGGGATAGCAAGGCATATACCATAACCTATGGGTCGAGATTATTGGTAAAGCCAGGTGACTTCATCGAAGCAGGGGATGAACTGACCGAGGGATCCGTAAACCCACACGATATATTGAAGATCAAGGGTGTCAATGGGGTTCAAAATTATCTTGTAAAAGAGGTACAGAGGGTATATAGGCTCCAAGGTGTAGATATAGCCGATAAACATATAGAGATAATAGTCAGGCAGATGTTGGGTAAGGTTAAGATAGAGGATTCAGGTGATACCGATCTATTACCTGGTAGCTTGACGAATATCCACGATTTTGAAGATATCAATAGGGAGGTAATCGAAAGGGGAGAACAGCCTGCTAGCGGAAGGAGAACATTACTGGGCATAACCAAGGCCTCGTTAGCAACGGAGTCCTTCTTATCTGCGGCTTCCTTCCAGGAAACCACTCGAGTACTGACCGAATCATCTATAAAGGGCAAGGAAGATAATCTGATAGGATTGAAGGAGAATGTGATAATCGGGAAGCTGATACCCGCCGGAACGGGTATGAAGAGATATAGGGATATTCAGGTTGTGCAGCAGGTAGATGAGGATAAAATTGAGGTTTTAGACTAAAATATGGTTGACACCTAGGACATCTGATGATAAACTATGTTAGTGTGTAAATCGGGTGGACTCTTTGACAATATAAAGATTATGTGGAAGTAATTTCCACATAATCTTTAAAGTGTTTAAAAAAGGAGGAAGCTTATATGGATTCTGAACTCAATACCGACAATAAAGTTGTAGGAGCTAAACAGGTCAAGGGCATGTTAGCTAGGGATAAGGTGCGAGTGGTATATATCGCTGAGGATGCAGAGGGAAGGGTTATAGAGGATATCGTGAAGATATCCGATCATAAGCAAATCCGAATTATATACGTGGAATCTATGAGAAAACTAGGAGAAGCATGTGGAATAGATGTAAATGCGGCTAGCGCTGCATTGCTAAAGTAGATTTAAAGGAGGTGCAAGAATGCCAACGATTAATCAATTAATTAGGAAGGGTAGAAAAGAGGTTGTACACAAATCCAAATCACCTGCATTGGGTATCAATTACAACTCCCTAAAGAAGGATGTAACCACTGTACATTCACCACAGAAGAGGGGCGTATGTACAGCTGTTAGGACTGTTACCCCTAAAAAGCCTAACTCTGCATTAAGAAAGGTTGCTAGGGTTAGACTTACTAATGGGATTGAAGTTGCTGCCTATATACCAGGGATTGGCCACAACCTGCAGGAACACAGTGTTGTATTGATAAGAGGTGGTCGGGTCAAGGACCTTCCAGGTGTTAGGTATCATATCGTAAGGGGAAGCTTAGATACCGCAGGGGTTGAGGGTAGGATGCAATCCAGATCCAAGTATGGGGCCAAAAAGCCTAAGGATTAATACCTGAGGATTAATAATAGTGCTAATTGATGCAAGGAAATTATTCCTATTAATATAAATGCATTTATGCGCACGACGGCAGTTTTTTACTGTCGAGTACCCATGATTTTACTTTATAGTTAAGGAGGGAAGCAAGGTGCCAAGAAAAGAAACTGCAGCTAAGAGGGATGTAATCCCAGATCCCATATATAAAGATGCGACTATAACAAAGCTTATAAACAATATAATGATAGATGGGAAGAAGGGGACTGCCCAGCAGATCGTCTATGGTGCATTCGATGTCATAGGGGAGAAAACTGGTGAGGACCCACTAGAGGTATTTTACAAGGGGCTGGACAATATTATGCCCATATTAGAGGTAAAGGCGAGACGTATTGGTGGTGCAACGTATCAGGTCCCCATGGAGGTTAGGCCGGTAAGGCGGCAAACATTGGGGCTTCGCTGGCTTGTTCAGTACGCTAGGGCAAGGGGCGAAAAGACCATGATTGAGAGACTCGCTAGCGAGATAATGGATGCGGCAAATAATGCCGGTGCAAGTGTTAGGAAGAGGGAAGAAGTACACAAGATGGCAGAAGCGAATAAGGCATTCGCACATTATAGATGGTAGTTTGCTAATAGTTACACTTGTGGAAGGGGGACATATGATTAGGAAGGAGGAAATATTGTGCCCAATAAATTTCCATTAGAGAGAATACGAAATATAGGAGTAATGGCTCATATAGATGCAGGAAAAACAACTACCACTGAAAGGATATTGTTTTATACTGGGAAGATTCATAAGGTAGGTGAAACCTATGAGGGTGCTGCCGAGATGGATTGGATGGAGCAGGAGCAGGAGAGGGGAATAACCATAACATCTGCTGCTACCACATGTTATTGGGAAGACCATAGGATTAACGTTATAGATACGCCAGGGCACGTGGATTTTACCGTGGAGGTGGAAAGATCCCTTAGGGTCCTCGACGGGGCAGTAGCGGTATTCTGTGCAAAGGGTGGGGTAGAGCCCCAATCCGAAACGGTTTGGAGGCAAGCTGATAAGTATGGAGTACCACGTATGGCCTTCATCAACAAGATGGATATAGTTGGAGCCGATTTCTTCAAGGTTATAGAGATGATGGAGGAAAGGCTAAAGGCTAATCCAGTTCCAATACAATTACCGATTGGTAATGAGGATGACTTTAGGGGCGTTATAGATTTAGTAAATATGAATGCTAGGATCTATAAGGACGATCTTGGCGAAGACACTGAGATAATAGAGATACCCGAGGATATGAGGGAATTATCAGAAGAATATAGAGAAGCATTATTGGAGAGCATAGCCGATTACGATGATGAACTGATGATGAAGTACCTAGAAGGGGAAGAGATTTCCGCCGAGGAGATAATGAAGGCGATAAGAACTGCAACTATCAATGTAGACATTACCCCCGTTCTATGTGGATCTTCTTACAAGAACAAGGGTGTACAGCCATTGATAGATGCTATAGTAGATTATCTACCATCCCCACTCGATATTCCAGCTATAAGGGGTCTAACGATGGATTCAGAAAATACTGAGGAAAGGGCTGCATCGGAGGACGAACCCTTCTCGGCGTTGGCCTTTAAGATCGTAACGGATCCATATGTAGGAAAGCTGGCATACTTCAGGGTATATTCCGGTACATTGAAATCCGGATCCTATGTATATAATTCCATAAAGGATAAGAGGGAGAGGATAGGCAGAATCCTTCTAATGCATGCTAATAAGAGGGAAGAGGTAGATGAGGTTCGAGCTGGAGATATTGCAGCTGCTGTAGGTCTCAGGGAGACATCTACGGGCGAAACCCTATGCGATGAGGATCAGCCAATAATATTGGAGAGTATGGAATTTCCCGAGCCGGTAATAGAGGTAGCTATAGAGCCAAAGACCAAGGCGAGCCAGGAGAAGATGAGTGAGGCGTTGGCGAAATTGGCCGAGGAGGACCCGACATTTAGAACCTATACCCACGATGAAACTGGGCAGGTTATAATAGCGGGCATGGGGGAATTACATCTAGAGATAATAGTGGATAGGCTTTTGAGGGAATTCAAGGTTGAGGCCAATGTGGGTAATCCACAGGTAGCCTATAAGGAATCGATTTCGATTGCTGCAGAAGCTGATGCTAAGTACGCAAGACAATCCGGTGGACGTGGACAATATGGCCATGTCAAGATAAAGATTGAACCACAGGAGCCAGGAGCAGGATATGAGTTTGTAAATTCCATAGTAGGGGGAGTTATACCTAGGGAGTATATTCCTGCTGTAGATAATGGCATTCAGGAAACGATGCAAGCAGGGGTCCTGGGTGGATACCCAGTATTAGATATAAAGGTTACCCTATACGATGGTTCATACCACGAGGTGGACTCTTCTGAGATAGCCTTTAAGATCGCAGGTTCAATGGCATTTAAAGATGCTATGCTCAGGGCGAAACCGGTATTGTTGGAGCCGGTTATGAAGGTGGAAGTTATCGTCCCGGAGGAATATATGGGCGATGTAATAGGAGATTTAAACGCCAGACGGGGTAAGATAGAGGGAATGGAGCCTAGAAGCGGGGTTCAGGTAATCAATAGCTTCGTACCATTAGCAGAGATGTTTGGCTATGCAACGGATCTTCGTTCTAATACCCAAGGTAGGGCGGTTTACTCTATGCAATTTGATCACTATGCTGCTATACCAAGTAGCATTGCAGAAAAACTCTTAGGAGATAAATAATTTATATTTTAAGGAGGAATAGGAAATGGCTAAAGAGAGATTTGAAAGGACTAAACCTCATGTCAATATAGGAACTATAGGGCACGTAGACCATGGTAAGACGACATTGACAGCGGCAATCACATCTGTATTATCA
>JAAYRM010000001.1 GCA_012518745.1 Tissierellia bacterium | reverse complement strand
TCAGCCCTAACCGCTAATACCTGCCCCATACCGGCATCCACATGCCCTAATGCATCTTGAATCCCTTCCATATCGTTAGCCCCAAGCGCATCGGATAATCGCCTAAATACCTCGAGTAGGGTTGCACTACTTTCCTCCCCTATCTCCTCCATGCTTTCATCGAAGGGCATCGAGAAGTCTTCCATATCGTTGGGAACATCGCCTACACCGAATACCCTTATCCCCACGGTATTTATATATACCCTCTCCGAAACCCCAACATTGTATTCAAATATTTCATCTACTCCAAGGTTCACAAGTTCTTCATTGTAATTGCCATTTTCATCGAATAGGGGCTTGTCTGTCTTAAACCCGCTAAATATATGCCTTCCAGCATAGGTGGTATTCCCAATCTGTATAAGATGTTCCCTTAATTGATCTATCTCCTCTTTTATCTTCAATAGATCATCGGCACCCTTGCTGCCATTAGCCGCATCTACCGTCAGCTCCTTCACCCTATGCAGCACAGAGCCTATCTCCCCCAAGGCCGCCTCCGTATCCTTCATCCAGGATAGTGCATCCTTGGCATTCCTCTCATACTGCTGTAGCTTGGATATATCCGTATTGAATTTCAAACTCTTGCTCGCCCCAATTGGATCATCCGAGGGCACCCTGAATTTCTTTCCGGTAGCCTTTTGATACTGTAGTTTCTCCAGATACTTTAGATTTTGATTCAGGTTATATACCATATTGTTTATTAGCATATTATTTGTTATACGCATATGATCACCTTCCTACAAGTCCCAATCTATTTATGGTAACATCCATAATTATATCCATGGTGCTTATCATCCTAGCCGAGGCCACATAGCTATGCTGGAACCTCACCATATCTGCCATCTCCTCATCATAGGATACCCCCTGAATCGAATCCCTTTTCGACTGTATATTCCTAAGGACCACATCCTGAGTATCGTTCATCCTCCTACTCTGGAGGCTATCCACTGCCAAATTGGACAATATGGATTTTATATAATCATCGGGGGAATTTTCATCCCTCAAGGCTATCAAGTCCAATAAATTATTAGCATCCTCCGCACTCCCCGATTGTCCACCCGCCGCAGCTATATTTTCCGGATTCTCCAATATATTCTGGTTGACGGTTATAATTGCCGCCGAACTACCCTCCGGGGATCCATCATCCGTAAATACGAAAAAATCCTCTCCACCTACCCCGTCCAATGTATAGCCCTGTCTATGTTGTGCATTGAAATTATCGGCGAATTCCTCGGCAAATCCATTCAACCTCGCCATATAATAGGGGATTCCCCTATATGCATTGTCCACCCCATCCCCATTATATATATCCAAAAGCCCCTTCAACCTACCGGAATTCAGGGCCACCTTGCTGCCATTGGACCATTCCAGCCTACTCCTATCCTCAGCTAGCTTTACCGTGAAGGTATTGGAATGATCTACGAGGGATACTCCACCTATGCTGACCACATATTTACCATCGGTAGATTCGTCCACCCTTATATCGACTATTTCCGAGAGCTCATCTACCAATACCTCCCGTCTATCTCTTAGATCGTTGGCCTTCCTACCATCCAATTCAGTGGCATATATCTGTTTGTTCAAGGAGGTTATCTGTATTGCTAGATCATTGATCCTCCTCTCCATCGTTCCCATGGAGAATTCCTGCTCCTTCTGCATATCCTGCAATCTCTTAGCCGTTTCATTCATATGCTTGGTCAATGCCAATGCATTTTCCTTTACCGGTTCCCTAAAGGATGGGTCCGATGGATTCT
>JAAYRM010000089.1 GCA_012518745.1 Tissierellia bacterium | reverse complement strand
TGATAATACAGATGTGATTGCCGCTGTCAATGTCGTCTTACCATGGTCTACGTGCCCTATAGTTCCTATATTGACATGAGGTTTAGTCCTTTCAAATCTCTCTTTAGCCATTTCCTATTCCTCCTTAGTTATGTGAAATTCCATAAATAACAAGCCCTGCTAGGCTCTTCGGGTTTCTGTTCTCTTATTGTGGAGCCCATGACCGGATTTGAACCGGTGACCTCTTGCTTACCATGCAAGTGCTCTACCTACTGAGCTACATGGGCATTTAAAATCTACTACACCATAGTTTACTACCCAGATATTTTGTTGTCAATAGTAAATTTAGTATTTGCGCATTCCTAAATATCTTTCAAGTTTTCGTTTAACCCGTTGAAGAGCATTATCCACGCTTTTAACATGCCTATTTACCTCTCGAGCAATCTCGTGGTATGATTTTCCATCTAGATATGCCATCAACACCTCCCATTCCAGGCTACTTAGCATTTCCATTATCTTGCTTTCAATGGAATATAGCTTTTCGCTGCTGATGATCAACTCCTCTGGATCCGCAATGTCTGTACTAGCTATGATATCCAATAGGGTCCTATCCGATTCATCGCTATATATCGGTTTGTTAAGGGAAACATAGGAATTCAATGGCATATGCTTCTGCCTGGTGGCGGTTTTAATCGCCGTTATTATCTGCCTAGTAATGCAGATCTCTGCAAAGATCCTAAACGTATTGAGCTTTCTCTTATCGTAATCCCTTATGGCTTTGTATAACCCTATCATACCCTCCTGAATGATATCATCCTTGTCTGCACCTATTAAAAAATATGCCCTAGCTTTTACCCCTACAAAACTCCTGTACTTCTTTATCAGATATTCGAACGCCTCAGAATTGCCCGCCTTTGCTACCTCGACAATATCCTCATCGGCCATATCTGGGTATGCAGAACAATCCAAACAATTAGACCATGTTAGCATCACCACGCATCCCCCCCTAGAAGCGTGCTTGTCAATCTAATTACAATCTAATTATAATCATTTAAATTATAGTTAAATTGGGACTAATAGTCAAGCTATTCATCATTTTTTCCCCATTTATTCAGCTCCTGTAATACATCCTCATGTAGCCTACCCATGAATAGATCATTTCTGGCCTTCTTGCCATCTTCCCTGCGCCTGATATTCCTCTTCTGATTGAATATTTCGACCTCTAGCTCCCTAGCCGATATCCTAGTGCCACCCCTACCCAATACTATCTGCTGTTCCATCCAATCGGAGGTAGCAACCCTGACCATCTTTATCCTACCGATTTCATCTAGGATCTCCTCTATATATTGATCGGCTGTCTGGTTTTCCTTGGTGTAGATCACCTCCACACCCTTGATCTCTTCCTCTTTCCCGGTTTGTCCCTTTACCATATGTGCATCGAATACTATTATAACCCGAATACCCGAATAATGTTGATACTCGGACATTATCTCTATCAATTCCTCTCTGGCCACCTCTAGGCTCAATTCGCTTAACTCCTTCAGATCATCCCAAGAATTGATGATATTATATCCATCAACAAATAGATATTCCTCGGCTCCCCTATCCCTGGCCACCATAGTTCTGTCTTACCACTTCATATATTAGTATAGAGGCAGCATTAGCAGCATTTAAAGAGGATGTCCGACCTCTTATGGGAATTCTCAATAGGGCATCGCATTTTTCTCCCACCAATCTTGAAATCCCCCTTCCTTCACTTCCTATTACTAGCCCAACCGGGCCGCTTAAATCCCAATCAAAATGATTTTTCCTACCATCCATATCGGCCCCATATATCCATAGGCCCTTCTCCTTTAGATTATCGATCGTATTTGAGATATTGGTCACCCTTGCAATGGCTAGGAATTCCACGGATCCTGCGGAGCTCTTATATACGGTCTGGGTCACCTGGGCGGCTCTTCTCTTGGGTATTATTATCCCATGAGCACCACCGGCTTCGGCGCTCCTGATGATGGCCCCCAAATTATGGGGATCCTCAATCCCATCTAATATCAATATAAAGGGCGGCTCATCCCTTTTGGCCGCAATATTCAATATCCCATCCACCGATGAATACTCATATGGGCCCACCAAGGCAGCCACCCCCTGATGTGCATTGGTACCGGATATCCGATCCAGCCTACCTTTATTTACCCGCTCGATCCTTATATTCCTATCCCTAGCGATATCCATAATTCTATTGATGGAACCCCTGGATTCACCTTCGGCAATAAAGATGGTATCCACATGCCTATCGGTCCTCAATATCTCCAAAATAGGATTTCTCCCTACGATATACTGTTCACTCAATTCTCACACTCACCTTCTTCAACTACTTACCCGGTATAACCTTTCAACTGAAGCCTGTTTAGAGCTTGTTGAATTGCTCCCTGACCTCGGCTATCCTTCCACATGTCATAGTTCCCTCGGGACAGGGTCCATTTAGGCAACCGGGCCCCGCATTCCTGAATAGGGTTGGATATATATCCTTGACCTCCTTGAGCATTTCAATAGCTAGATCCCTTATCTCCCACTGTGCCCTATTGCAGCATCTCAACCTGAAGAAATTCAATAGGCTCCTGGCATTCATGGTGAATACCACCTTGGTCTCACAGGCATTTGGGAATATATATCTCGCATCTTCTATGGCTTCCTTTTCGGATTTTCGCCTCGCCTCGGATTCCGAAATCCCCTGGTCCAGATATTCCTTGAACTTGGTGGCCTGCAGGATATCCACTATATTATTATAATGCTCCTGATCTTCCTCCATGGCCTGGATAAATATTTCCCTTGCCCTATCATCCTTCGAAATAGCAGGAGGTATTATATATTCAAATTGATCCAATTTTACATACCTTTGGGATTGCTGAGAATAGCTTGCAATCCTATGTCGAACCAGCTGATGACTCAGCGATCTTGAAACCCCCTCAACGCCGAAGGTAAAGCTAATATGTTCTATGGGGGATTCGTGGCCCAGATCCATCAGCACCTGCAAGAACCCCTGCACACTCGATTCATCTAACCCCTTTTCGATATCCCCTATCCCCACCGGCGAATAGCATAGCTTGGCCGCAGAGGCAATCAGCCGTTCTCCATCGGGTGTATATCTCAATAATTCTACCTTCAAAGCCCTTCCCCCTTATGCAGATATCCCCAGTCCTATGGAGATATTTTCAATCATCATATCGCATTATATCCTCTTCCACTTTACCCCATCCTGTGTATCCTCTAACGCAATTCCTCGCTTATATAGATCATCCCTAATCCTATCCGCTAGTTCATAATCCCTATTAGCCCTTGCATCTGCCCTCTCCTCGATGAGCTTCAATATCTCATCCTCTAGTATCTCGTCCTCCTTGGACAGAATACCTAGCACGCCGGTTAATTCCAGAAGGATATCATAGGTATATTGCAATAACTTCTTGGGGGTCTTCTCACCGAAATTGGAATTGGAGTATCTTACGATATCGAATATACTGGCTATACCATCAGCAGTATTTAGATCATCATCCATGCTCTCGATGAAGGCCTGCTTATATCCCTCTACCCGCTTTAGGGACTCCTCATCTGTGGACTCCATTTCCTGCTTTGTAGCCCTATCCAATAGATATTCTAGATTCTTCTTGCCATTATATAGCCTCTCCAAACCCCTTTCCGCCTGCGCAATCGAATCCTTGCTGAAGTTAAGAGGGCTTCTATAATGAGATGAGAGGATGAAAAACCTTATAACCTCTAGGTCGAATACCTTCTCTATATCCCTTACGGTAAAGAAATTGCCCTCCGATTTGGACATCTTCCTATCATCCACATATATCATGGAATTATGAAGCCAATAGTTAGCAAATGTTTCCCCTGATAGGGTTTCAGATTGGGCTATCTCGTTTTCATGGTGAGGGAACTGTAGATCCTCCCCGCCTGCATGGATATCTATAGTATCCCCGAGTAGTTCCCGTGCCATCACCGAGCACTCTATATGCCAACCGGGCCTTCCGCCACCCCAAGGGCTATCCCAGGAGGGCTCCCCAGCCTTCGATTTCTTCCATAGTACAAAATCTATTGGATTCTTCTTTTCCTCGCTAATCTCTACCCTAGCCCCATCCATCAGCTCATCTATATTCCTCTTAGATAGCTTTCCATAGTCTTCGCATTTAGATATATCGAAGTAGACATTGCCATCTACATTATATGCCGCCTGCTTTTCGATGAGATCATCGACGAACTCTATTATCTCATCTACATAGTCGGTAGCCCTGGGGTGCCAGGTCTTTTCATCGTATAGCCCCAATCCCTCCGCATCCTTTTTGAATTCAGCAATATATCTTTCGGCGATCTCCTTGTAGGTTAGACCTTCCTTCTGAGCTTTTTCGATTATCTTATCATCGATATCGGTAAAATTGACCACGTATTTTACATCATAGCCCCTATATATAAAGTATCTCCTCAGGGCATCGAAGGTTACCATCGGCCTAGCATTGCCCACATGTATATAATCATATACAGTGGGTCCACATACATACATCTTAACCTTCTTATCCTCGATAGGTATGAATTTTTCCTTCTTCCTAGTCAATGTATTGTACAATTTCATTTCTATCATCCTCCAATCCGTCAAAATCTCATATGCCGGGATATCTTAATCCATTTCGATTAGCTTAATATTAGGTTAAGGTGAGGTTTAACTACTTCCCTAAGAATTTCCCCTCTACATATTCTATTCGTTCCAAGATATTCTGTTTTCCTAAGATATACATTATGCTTGTCAATTCCGGCCCATGGCTATTGCCAGTCAGGGCTATCCTTGTGGGCATGAATAGATTTTTCCCCTTAACCCCCGTACTCTTCTGTATCCTCTTCATTATACCCTTAGTAAATTCCTCATCCACCTCATCTATTCCCTGCAACTCTTCCCTCAATGCATCTAGAATTGCGGGCACCTGTTGTCCCGTGAGCATCTCCAGAGCATCATCATCTTCCGGTGTGATCTCGTTATCGAAGAACATATCTACCCTATCCCCGATCTCCGATAGATGGGATATTCCCTCTTGAACCGTCTGTACCATGGCCCTTATCCAGCTATATTTATCCTCTACATCCTCATCATCGATATAATTGGCTTCCTTTAAAAAGGGTATAGTCAATTCGGTGAGTACGTCTATATCGCAATTCCTTATATGATGACCATTTACCCAATTTAGCTTGTTTATATCGAAGATACCCCCGGTCTTCGCCACCCTCTCAAAGGAGAAGGCCTCGACCAATTCCTCCATGGTAAATATCTCCTGATTATCTTCCGGACTCCAGCCCACCAATGCCAGATAGTTGATCAGGCCCTCGGGCAGATAGCCCTTGGCCATAAAATCCTCCACCGCTACATCCCCATGCCGCTTGCTCAACTTCTTCCTATCCTCGTTGAGCACAGTGGGTAGATGTACGAATACAGGCACCTCCCAGCCCAGTACCTCATATAGATATACATGCTTGGGGACTGAGGATAGCCACTCCTCCCCCCTCACTATATGGGTTATACCCATCAGATGATCATCTATTACCACCGCCATATGGTATGTGGGATATCCATCGGATTTCAGTAGTACCTGATCATCTATATCCTCGGTATTAATGCTTATATCTCCCCTCACCATATCGTGAAACTTTATATCCCTATTATGGGGCAGCTTCAATCTTATAACGTATTCCTCGCCCTCGGATGCCCTCTCCCTAGCCTCCTCTAGGCTCAGGCTCCTACAAAATCCATCATATTTTGGAATTAGACCCTGAATCCTTTGCCCTTCCCTAATCCTATCCAGCCTATCCTTGGAGCAGAAGCAATAGTAGGCATCTCCCTGCTCTATCAATAGATCTATATACTTCCTATAGATATCCAACCTCTTGGATTGGGTATAGGGTCCATACTCTCCCCTCTCCACTATCTTACCATCCTCTAGGAATGGTCCCTCATCATGTTGGATGCCCGCCCAGCTAAGGGATTCGATTAAATCCTCGACGGCCCCCTCCACGTACCTGGACCTATCCGTATCCTCAATCCTTAATATGAACTTACCCCCCCTATGCTTTGCAAATAGATAATTATACAAAGCGGTCCTAAGGCCACCTATATGTAGGTATCCCGTTGGACTCGGTGCAAATCTTAACCTGACCTGTTCCAAAACAATTCCTCCTACCATATTAATTATCGATATACCCTGTATTGATCATATAAAACAATCATCTTCCAGCTCTAGCTACTTCTAGCCCCAGCTAAAAGAACCTATTGAAGAATCCAATTATGGCATTCCATATCCTATCGAGTATTGAACCTATCTCTATATTCTGATCCGTTATCTGATCTATCTTGCCCGATATATCCTTGAGCTGTTGCTTTATCTGATCCACATTCAAATTCAATTTGGATATTCGGCCCATAAGGGATACGATCTGCTCCATCTGCTTATCGGTCAACTCTATGCCCAAATCATCTGCGATCTGCTTTACGACTTCCCTTATCGAACCCTTGCCCTTTATATTATTATTGATTATATAGATCTTAACATTGTTTATGAGCTCTTGGGCCTTCTCCTGACCTATTTCATCACCCAATGTAGCCACCTTGGCGATCTCCTCACTGGCTATCTCCTTTTCCTTTTCACTGATGGATTCCCCCGTAATATCCTCAAACGCCTTAATAACCCCTGTCAATGCCGCAGTACCCGATACCTGTATTGGGCTCGATACCTTGATATTGGCATCCTTGACCCCGGCTGTTATCAGGGCATTTCTATACATATCGTTGGTAACCCAGGTGATATTATTGGATTGAACCGTTATACCTTCTCCTTCCGAAAGCTTCTCCACATATACGGAGGATATGGCCCTGGTGCCGAGGAGCTTCTCCTCAACATGCTTGCCAAGATATTGCCTTTCCTCTTCGTTTGTAACCTCTACTATCCGTACGCTTTCATCCACCCCGAAAGAATTCAGCATCTGCTGCCTCTGTTCGGCAGATAAATTTTTGCCCAAAGCAACTACGACCTCGCTCGTTATCTGATCAGCAAAGACTACCGATGAAAGTGCAATAACTATCAATAAAGCAAATCCTATAACCCTTCTTTTCATTAAGATCCCCCCAAATTTTGAAATAGGTTCTTAAAATAGAATACCCTATTACCATATATATTACAAGGTTTATAACCCAATCCCGATCCACATCCTGGCCTATATCCTAACCCCTTCTCTCTTGAATTCATCCTCAACTCTAGCCAGCACTTCGCCCTCTTCTATCTCGATGTTTTCCCCTTCCCTTCTCAGGGAATATTCCACAATATTCTCGGCCGCCTTCCTACCCACGGTCACCCTGATAGGTATGCCTATCAAATCCCTATCGTTGAATTTGACTCCTGGCCTCTCCTTCCTATCATCCAATAGGACCTCCAGACCCCTAGCCCTTAGATTATCGTATAATCTTTCACCCAATATCCTCTGCTCATCATCATTATTATTTATGACGGTAATTATTATATGATAGGGTGCTACTACCAGCGGCCATATAATTCCGTATTCGTCGTGATATTGCTCCACTATCGCCGCCATAGTCCTAGATATGCCCACACCATAGGAACCCATCACTATAGGCTTTTCCCTACCATGTTCATCTAAGTAGTTTGCATTGAGGCTCTCGCTATACTTCGTTCCCAACTGGAATATATTGCCCACCTCTATTCCCCTATCCATCATCAATGTCATACCGCATCTTGGGCAGATATCCCCTTCCTCTATCAGGAGTAGATCCTGAACCACTTCGCCGTGGAAATCCACCCCATGGTTTACATCTTTAAGATGATAATCGGTTTCATTTCCACCCACTATGAGGTTCCTCATATCCGTAATTCTAGAATCCACCAGAAGCCTTACATCCTCACTAAGTCCCACCGGCCCGGTAAATCCTGCCTCTGCGCCGGATATCCTCATGATGGTCTCATCATCTGCCATCTCCAATTCATGTTCTGTGATCCCTAGGTAATTGCAGAGCTTCGTCTCGTTTAATTCCCTATCCCCCGGCAAGATGACCACGACGGGTTCATTTGAAACATTATATACCACGGCTTTGCCGAACCTGGCCTCTTCCGCATTGAAGAATTCCACTAGGTCCTCTATGGTCGTTGCCCCAGGAGTATGTACCCTCTCCGGCTGCCTTATATCCTCATCGGATTTCTCGACCTCGTATACCACCTCCGCCTTCTCATCGGTGGCCGCATAATCGCATCCATCACAATAGGCTATTATACCTTCCCCTACCTCCGACATGGCCATATGCTCATGCGATTGATTGCCCCCCATGGCCCCGGAATCCCCTTCTACTACCCTATATCTCAGCTTTAATCTATCGAATATCCTGTCATAGGCCTTCCACATATCCCTATAGGAGTTTTCCATGCCCTCCTCATCCTTATCGAAGCTATAGGCATCCTTCATGATGAATTCCCTGGCCCTGATCACCCCAAACCTTGGCCTCTTCTCATCCCTATACTTGGTCTGAATCTGATATAGATTGAGCGGCAATTGCTTATAGGATCTTATCTCCCCCTGTATGAGGCTTGTAAAGTATTCCTCATGCGTCGGTCCAAGACAGAAATCCCTGCTATTTCTATCCCTCAGCTTGAACATCTCCGGCCCAAAATCCTCCCATCTTCCGCTAGCATCCCATAATGCCCTAGGCTGAACAGCGGACATCAAGGCCTCCTGACCACCTGCATTATCCATCTCTTCCCTGACCACATCTTCGATCTTCCTTATAACCCTATATCCAAGAGGTAGATATGAATAGATACCCGAGACTAGATTGCGCACCATGCCTGCCCTCAATAGCAATTGGTGGCTTGGTATCTCCGCCTCCGAAGGCATCTCCCTCAAGGTTGGCATATATAATTTTGACATCCTCATCTTATATCCCTCTCCTAACTATTTATATTTAGCCCAACTACTTGTATCTAGCACAACTATTTATATTTAATGAATATCCCATTATCTATATAAAAAAACCCCCGCCTCCAACCGCTAGAGACGAAAGGTTTCCCTCCATGGTGTCATCCCACCGAGCCTATCCATTTGAAAGCAATATGCAAACGCTATATGCTGCCATCCCCTCTCCCCTACCCTCGAAACCAAGCTGTTCGGTTGTAGTCGCCTTTATATTCACATCCTCGGTCCCTAGGACCTTTCCTATATTCTCCTTCATCTCCTCTATATATGGCGCTAATTTTGGCCTTTGAGCTATAACGGTGGTGTCCACATTTCCCACCCTATATCCACGTTCCCTCATGATATCATGGACCCTCTCCAATAATATCAGGCTAGATATGTTCCTATATCTAGCATCGGTATCCGGAAAATGCTTGCCAATATCCCCACAGCCCAAAGCCCCTAGTATGCTATCCATAATGGCATGTACCAAAACATCCGCATCGGAATGGCCTAATAAGCCCTTCTCAAAGGGGATATCCACCCCTCCTATTATGAGCTTCCGATCTTCTACCAAACTATGTACATCATATCCAACACCTATCCTCATCTATATCCATCCTATCTACTCTGCAATCTAAGCCCCATCCTATCGAATATGCTCTCCTCGCCCTTTAAAATGGACTCGGCTATCATTAAATCCTCCGGAGTGGTTATCTTTATATTGTCATAGCTACCCATTATCATCCTGACATCCACCCCTAGCCTTTCCACCAATACGCTATCATCGGTACCTATGAAGTTGTCCTCTATGGCCTTCCTATAGCCCTCCATGAGTATATCCTTATCGAAGCATTGGGGAGTTTGTGCCGCCCATAGTAGATCCCTCTTTGGAGTCCTATCTATGGTATCATCATCCCCGACCACCTTTATAGTGTTCTTAACCGGAACCCCCACCACACAGGCCCCGTATTCAATGGCCCCTCTGATGCTCTCGACTATGCTCTCACCCTTTACAAAGGGTCTG
The DNA here is from genome assembly GCA_012518745.1 of Tissierellia bacterium. GTDB lineage: Bacteria > Bacillota > Clostridia > Tissierellales > Tepidimicrobiaceae > DUNJ01. The sequence continues at coordinate 4,819 of JAAYRM010000089.1, read as the reverse complement.
GCCCCGTCATGCGATAGCACTATATCGGTTCTGCCATTTAAGGCCAAGATCCCATTATATACCGAATCCTGCCTCTCCTTGCCTCCCCTTACTATCTTAAATGCCTTTTTAAATCTATGCTTGTTTATTATTTCCCTTTTACAATAGCCCATCTCATCTTCCTTTGCAACTACTATTATCTCATCTACATACCTACATCTTTCAAACTTCTCTATGGTATGAGCCAGTATGGGCTTATTATCAATAGATATGAACTGTTTATTTATGCTACTCCTCATCCTATTACTCATCCCAGCTGCTGCAATTATAGCCGAAACATAGTGGTTCTTGTACATTAAATTCACCTCTTCAACATTATAGCATAAATAGACAAGATATAAAACAAAACATAAGAGCCAATAAATTGGCTCTATATTGCTCTATCAACTATAGTCTTAGGCTTTGCAAAGATCATTCTCCCTGCGGATGTCTGTAAAACGCTGGTTACCAAAACATCTATGGTTTTACCAATATACCGTTTTCCACTCTCCACTACTATCATGGTTCCATCATCTAGATAGGCCAAGCCCTGACCGGATTCCTTTCCATCTTTAATAACCTGCACTTCCATCTCCTCACCCGGTAATACCACCGGTTTGACTGCATTGGCTAATTCATTAATATTCAGTACATTTATATTCTGAACCTCCGCCACCTTGTTTAAATTGTAGTCATTCGTGATGATCTTACCCTCTAGTAATTGGGTTAATTTCAATAGTTTAGAATCCACTTCCTTGATATCTTCAAAATCCTCGTCATGTATTACTACCTCGATATCTAATTCCTTCTGTATCTTGTTCAGTATATCCAATCCCCTTCGTCCCCTATTTCGCTTCAGGGCATCCGATGAATCCGCTATATGTTGCAACTCTTCCAAAACAAATCCCGGTATTATCAAAGGTCCCTCTACAAAATCGGTTCTACAGATATCCGCTATCCTTCCATCTATTATAACGCTTGTATCGAGTATCTTGGGACAGGATTTATAATTGCTGCTCAACTTACCCTTCCCCGAGGTCTTTCTAAGTCCCATCACGGTATTGAGAAGATCTTCCCTCTTTCTCGTGGAGATCTTTATACCCAGATATCCAAATATGGAATATAGTATTATGGATACTGCCACTCCTAGATATGATATTTCAAGATTATAGAAGGGTTGGCTTAATAGATATGCAATGATTAAACCGATTATCAAACCAGCGGATCCTATTACTATATCGTAGGCAGGGAATTTTTGCAGTTCCCTCTCAACGAATTCCACTATCCGCCTTCCACCCTTCATTATATTTGGAGCCAGTATAAAGAATATGATTCCAAGGGATATACTCGTACCCAAATAAATCGCTAGGCTTAACCAACCCTTATTCGATAGGCTGACTATCTCCAACGCCTTTAAGCCGACTACCAATCCTATTCCTAGAATCAGGCCTATCAAACTTATGATGCCCCTTAAAATTTTGTCCAGCATCTATTCACCTCCCATAGTATATTTATTACCATTTTTATAATATATATAACTATTTTTCAAATTAAAAATTAATTGCTTCGTTTATAATTTTCTCCGTTTCCTCCTGATCCATATCGGATACCAATACGAGTTCGCTTATCAACATCTGCTTAGCACTATTCAACATCTTCCTCTCACCTGTGGAAAGCGTCCTCTCCTCATCCCTCAGCATAAGGTTTCTAACAACGGATGCGATCTTAAAGATATCGCCCGATTTGATCTTTTCCATATTCATCCTATAGCGCCTATTCCAGTTCTGCGGCATCTTCGTCTTGTCATCCCTCAATATGCTCAATACCTCTTGCATCTCTTCGTCTGTAATTATTCCCCTAATCCCAATCTCCTGAATATTATCTACGGGAATCATGACCTTCATATCCCCTATAGGCATTCTCATAACATAATATTTGCTCTTCTTACCCAATATTTCCTTTTCCTCGATCTTCTCTATAATACCAGCACCATGCATGGGGTATACGACCTTATCACCAATGTTAAACATATAACAACCTCCTATTGTAATTATCCTTACTATATTATACATTAGTACACAAAGGTTGTAAAGATTATATTTTACCACAAGAATATTTCTGTTGTCAACTATTTATCATATCTTTTAGTTTCCAAAAATATATTGTTAGAAAAATTTGACAATGACTTGTCCTAATCAGTATAATGATACCATAAACAATAATCATTTGACAGGGGTGGAACTATATGAACGCGAGTAACGTATATGTTCAAAAGGATTTAGATTGTGATACTTTTCAAAATCAGGTTGACGAGGCACTCATTAGGCATAAGAGCGTTTTGGATATTATGACTAAATTAGATGAATACAATTCCAGAATAAATAGAGCCGTAGCTAAATCCGTTACATCTTGTGGGTGTATTAAGATAAATGCAACCAAGCAGGATTTTAACAAGGACTCCTTAGAGGAGATCAGGAATAATATGAAGGATCATATAGAAGGCGAACTATGTGCCGTATGTGAGGAGATCCTACAGGAGGAGATGGGAGCCTATCTATTCTATCTGGCGGCATTATGTAATGCTTTGGATATAAGCCTATCCGAGGCCGTCATAAGGGAGTATAGCAATATAAAGGCTCTAGGGGTGTTCAGTCTTAAATAAGATATAGCTAAATAATCCATAGATAATAATGCATACCAAGGCTAGGGAATGTCTCTCAGCCTTGGTATTTTATCCTATATCTAATCGTGGTATCTACTCAAGCCCTCTATTATATTCATGGCCCTAGTCTCTCCTATCCCTTCCACGGAATTTAACTGATCATAGGATGCGGATATAAGGTTTTGAAATGTGCTAAACTTGGATATTACATTTTCAAGGATATTGGTAGGAATTCTGGGAATTCTACTCAAGATCCTATAGCCTTTAGGCATAACCCTATAATCCAATGCCTCTGCGCCCTTGCCATAGCCCAATAGGTTGGCAATCGTATTTAGATTCAGCAATTCCTTATCATCTAGATGCCTCAGGCCATCTTCCACAAGGTGACAATCCGATTTCCCTTCTTTCAGATAATCCCTTATCAGATGCAATCTATCCGCCTCTATACCATCCATCAACTCCACAACCTGCATATTCAATAGGCGTCCCTCAATTCCCAATTCAGATATATACATATCCATCTCATTGCCTATCCTCCATACCATCTCCATCTTCTGTATCGCATTTGCAACATCATGGAGCCTTACCGAGTTTTCAAATTCCAATATGGTCAATTCCTCTATGGTTCTATCCAATGTATCCCTATACTTCTCTAGGGTCTGAATAGCCTGATTAGCTTTATTCAGTATCTCATTGGTATCCTTTAGAACATATTGATAATTGCGCTTATAAAGGGTGATTATCTTCCTCCTCTTGGATATGGCAATTACCAATACACCCGTCTGTTTCGCTACCCTCTCCGCGGTCTTATGGCGCGTACCCGTCTCCTTCGATGCTATATGTTGACAGGGGAATAGCTGAACATTGGCATATAGTATCCTATTTAAATTGATATTCAGTATTATCGCCCCATCGATCTTAGCCAACTCGTATATATTGGATGGAGTATATTCACAATCTATATAGAAGCCACCATGGGCAATATCCCGCACTTCCTTGGTATTCCCCACCACTATCAGGGCACCTGTATTCGCCCTTATGATATAGTCCAATCCCATCCTCAAATGCGTTCCAGGGGCTACCATCTTTAAGGTATCATATAAATCCATCTCCATCATGCTGCCTCCAGGTATCGTTCTGTTTAATATATTATATGAATTATCGCATCTTCCAATACCCGATACCACTATAATATCTATGGCAGCCCAAATACGGAGTCTATGACCTCCTGCAGGGTTCTAAATCCATATACCTCAATTCCATCGGGTTTCGCATTCGATCTCAGCCCATCTCTAGGGATATATACCTTTTTAAAACCCATTCTACTCAATTCCCTAATCCTTCCCTCTAGGGCGGGAACCCTCTTCAGCTCACCTGTCAAGCCCACATCGGCAATAAATACCGTATCGTTTGGTATTCCCCTATTATATACGGAGGAGGCTATGCTCATTATGATAGCCAAGTTTACCGACTGTTCGCTTAGCCGCAACCCCCCCGTGGTCTTGATTACCACGTTCTTATCGTAGAGGTTGATATTGCCCCTCTGCTCGAGGATCGATATCAAGGTGCTCAACTGATCCTTCCTAAGGCATTCCCCTATCCTCCCGGGATATGGGGTGAAGGAATGGGAGACCAAACTCTCTATCTCCACCACTATCAGCCTAGACCCTTCCTTTATTACCGATAGGGCACTGCCTGGAACTATCTCTCCACCATCACGCCTAGTCATGAAGAATTCCGAGGGGTCATCTATGGGTATCATCCCCTTCTCCTCCATGGAAAATAGGCCTATCTCCCCAGTCCTTCCAAATCTATTCTTGGTGGCTATCAAAGTTCTCAACTCCTCACCGCTCTCCCCCTCTAGGTAGATTACGGTATCCACCAGATGTTCCAAGGTTCTCAGCCCAGCAATCTCATTGGCCTTGGTCATATGCCCCACCATTATTACCGCCCTAGGCCTGTCCTTGTTCTTCGCTATATCCACGAGGGCATTAGCACATTCCACCGATTGAACTGGGGAGCCGGCCCTGGAATCGAATTCCTCCAATGTGAAGGTCTGAATACTATCTATTACGATCAGCTCTGGATTCACCTTATCGATCACATTTAGCACATTATCCATGCTATTATCCGATAATA
>JAAYRM010000088.1 GCA_012518745.1 Tissierellia bacterium | reverse complement strand
GCTATATAGTAGATGCAAGTAGGGAAGCCAATATAGATAAGAATTACGTAATAGTCGGACATGGGAGCGATGAGGTGAAATCGGAATTGTCCGAAGATGATATAGATTTCAGGGTTCAACCCATAGGCGAGGATGTTCCCTATGGTACCGGATATGCCGTAATGCAGGCCAGGGATGATATAGAGGACGATTGCAATGTGGTAATACTATGTGGGGATACACCCCTGATCACAGGACATACCATAGAGGGGCTCTTGCACCATCATGAGGAAAATGGATATGAGGCCACGGTCTTGACGGCCATATTGGAAGAACCCTCGGGCTATGGTAGGATAATCAGGGATGAGGATAGTAACCTCTCTAGGATTGTGGAGGATGGAGATGCTACACAGGAGGAGAGGGCAATACAGGAGATCAACTCGGGTATATATTGCATCAACGGGAAGCTATTGAAGGATGCATTGGACAGAATAGACAATAACAATGTTCAAGGGGAATACTATATAACGGATGTAATCAAGATATTAAAGGATGATGGAAATAGGATAGGTGCCTATGTGATAGAAGACCCTAGGGAAATCTATGGGGTGAACTGCAGGGTGCAATTGGCATTCTGTGAAAAGATTATGAGGGGTAGGATCAACGAAAGGCATATGTTGGAAGGGGTTAGCATGATAGACCCTGAAAACACCTATATAGAGGATGGGGTATCCATTGGAAGGGATAGTATAATATATCCTGGAGCCATCATAACCGGCGGTAGCAGTATAGGTGAAGATTGTATCATAGGGGAGAACACGAGGATCGAGGATTGCGTCGTGGGGGATGGTGTAGAGATATACTCATCCACAATAGAGGAGAGCATAATAGGAGAGGGATGCACCATAGGACCCTATGCGCGCATAAGGCCCGGCAGCAGCCTGGGTCGGGATATCGGGATCGGACATTTTGTGGAGGTCAAGAACTCCACACTTGGGGATGGAACAAAGGCCGCCCATCTAGCATATATAGGAGATGCTGATGTAGGAAAGGATGTTAATATAGGATGTGGGGTCATATTCGTAAACTATGATGGCAAATCGAAGGCCAGAACTAGGATAGAGGACAGTGCATTTATCGGCAGCAATTCCAATTTAATTGCACCTGTAATCGTTAAGAGGAAGGGTTATGTGGCGGCCGGGTCTACTATTATAGATGAGGTAGGAGAGGGTTGCCTATCCATTGCAAGGGCAAGACAGGTCAATAAGCATGGATGGGTGGAACAGAGGGAGAAGGAAGGTAGAAATAAACTATAGGAGGAATCTATGAATGGACTTGATAAAGGAGAAGATTAAGGTATTTTCAGGAAATGCCAATAGAAAATTGGCGGAAGAAATATGTAGAGAGTTGGGAATATCCCTGGGAAGCTGCGAGGTAGGTAAATTCAGCGATGGGGAGATATTTGTGAACATAGATGAGACCGTCAGGGGACGAGATGTATTTATTATTCAGTCTACATGTAGCCCTGTGAACGACAATATAATGGAGGTCCTAATACTCATAGATGCATTCAAAAGAGCCTCCGCAGGTAGGATCAATGCCGTAATACCCTATTATGGCTATGCTAGACAGGATAGGAAAACCAAGGCGCGTGAGCCTATCACTGCTAAACTGATTGCCGATCTATTGACCGTGGCCGGTATAGATAGGGTTGTAAGTATGGATTTACATGCGGGGCAGATTCAGGGATATTTTGATATTCCCGTCGACCACCTATCAGGGGTTCCCATATTGGCCGAATATTTTAGAGAAGTGGTAGATGGGGATACGGTGGTTATTTCCCCCGATCTAGGCGGTGTAACCAGGGCCAGAACCTTTGCCAACCTTCTAGATCTGCCTATAGCCATCATCGAGAAGAGAAGGCCCAAGGCAAATGTATCCGAGGTTATGAACGTGATAGGCGATATTGAGGGTAAGGATGTCATCATAGTCGATGATATAATAGATACAGCTGGAACCATAACGGAGGCGGCAGAGGTGCTTAAAACCTTTGGGGCTAGGGCCGTATATGCATGTGCAACCCATGCCGTGCTATCGGGGCCTGCCATCAAGAGGATAGATGACTCCGTAATTGAGAAGTTTATAATAACGAATACCATACCCCTATTCGAGGGTGAGCAGAGTAGCAAGATAGAGACGGTAAGCGTTGCTCCAATATTTGCCGAAGCGATAAAACGAATTCATTATAACGAATCCGTAAGTATGTTATTCGATTGATCTAAGGATGTGATATATTGTTTTTAATAATCGGGTTAGGAAATCCGGGCAGGGATTATGCCCATACCAGGCACAATATTGGATTTGACGTGGTGAATATATTGGCCGATGAAAATGGAATCGATATGAATCGGATAAAATTCAATTCCATATATGGCCAGGGAATTATAGGTGGGCAAAAGGTTATACTTATAAGGCCGCAGACCTATATGAATAATAGCGGTAGGGCGGTACTCGATTGGTATAACTTCTATAAGGTGCCCATGGAGAATATAATAGTTATAGTAGATGATATCGATATAGATTTCGGTAGTATCAGGATAAAGAGGAAGGGGAGTGCCGGTTCCCATAATGGATTGAAATCCATCATATATAGTCTACAATCCGAAGATTTCTCTAGGGTAAAGATTGGCATTGGGGATAGGAAGGGAGAACAGGATCTGGCAAGCTTCGTTCTGAGTAGATTTTCAGAGGCTGAAAAGGAGATAATAGATGATACATCATCGATGGCCAGCCGAGCAGTGGAGGAAATTATAGAACTTGGCATAGATGAAGCTATGAACAAATACAATTAGGGGGACAGGGGTTTTAGGAAATACTAGCTTGAAGAGGATATTTAAGGGGCTGGTGGAATGAAGAATATGTTTATTAAGCCGTTGGGAAATTCAAATCCCTATACTAGGCTATTGGATGAAGTATCTAAGGGAACAAGCCCTATATCCACCTATGGGATCATAGAGGAGAACATAGGGCATATTAGCTATGCCTTAAATAGGGACTTGAGGAAACAAATTCTAATAATAACCTATGATGATATAAGGGCTAAGAGAATATATGAAGACATTAAGAATTTCGATAAAGATGTAGCTATGCTATTTCCTACCAAGGATCTACTCTTCTATAAGGTAGATGCCATAAGTACTGAAATAAATAACCGAAGGCTAGGGGTGCTCTTCCGATTGATTCAGGGGGACCCTTTAATTTTGGTGGCCAGTATAGAGTCAATACTAAATAAATTAATCACACCAGAGCTGTTCAAAAAACATATGCTCGAGATCAGGGTGGGGGATATCATCCAACTGGATGATCTAGCTCAACTCCTCATAGATTCCGGCTATGAAAGGGAAAGCATGGTGGAGGGGGTAGGACAATTCAGCATCAGAGGTGGGATAGTGGATTTCTTTGCACCCGGTAATGACAACGCCTATAGGATCGAATTATTTGATGATGAGGTCGATTCCATAAGGGTATTCGATACCGAGACGCAGAGATCCTTGGATATGCTTCAATCGATCCATACCGTGCCGGTCAGGGAAGTGGTGATCTTAGAGGAGTTCAGAGGGGATGTCATAGGAGGTATAAATGATAGCCTAGAAAAGGCCATCCGTAACCTAGATGGGGATTCCGCATTGAAACAGAATCTAGAGGAAAAGTTTATGGACTATATAGAGGGATTATCGGAAGGGCTGCATATTTCAAATGTGGATATGCTAATACCCTATATACGGGATGAGTATCTATCGAGCATATTAGAATACCTCCAATCGGATAGTATGATAGTGCTCGATGAGCCCAGGAGAATAGAGCAGAGGGTTG
>JAAYRM010000087.1 GCA_012518745.1 Tissierellia bacterium | reverse complement strand
TATATTGGATTGAGCTAGCCTGATAGCTATAGCCCTCCCTATACCCTTTGATGCCCCGGTAACCAAGGCCACCCTTCTATCTTCCAATATCCCCTACCCCCTTTATCAATTCTTCTATGGATTGAACTGTGTTTACGGATAATACCTTTGCCTTCCCATCTATCCTCTTTATAAGCCCCTTGATGGTATTTTTATATCCTATCTCTATTATGAGATCCGGATTCTCATCCATCAGCCTTTCAAGGGATTGTTTGAATAATACAGGGTTATTAACCTGCCTCGCCATTATAGCCTTAATATCTGCATCCTCCTTAAAGTCACCATATAGATTATATATAATTGGTACCTTCGGAGGCCTAAACTCCATATCCTTAAAGTATTCGCCTAGCTTCTTTGAAACCCCATCCATATAGGGCGTATGAAACGGACCACTGGTATTAAGTTTCATTACCTTGTAACCTTCATCCTTCAATTTTCCCCCAACCTCAGATACCAATTGTCCATCCCCAGAGATTACTATCTGTCCCTTTGTATTGATATTGGATACTGCGACAAATCTATGAGATTCAGATATCTCCTTACAAAGCCCATCTATCCTCTCTATATCATCACTAAATATAGCTAGCATCTTAGAATCCAACCCCTTGGAGGCTTTACTCATCTCCTTGCTTCTATACTGAATTACTTCAAGCAGCTCATACTCATCTAAGACCTCGACTGCATATAGTGCAGAATATTCACCAAGGCTTAAACCCAATGCTATATCGGGTTTAAGCCCGTAGGATTCCAAAATCTTAGTTATGGCTATTTGAAAGGCTAACATTATGGGCTGCGTATATTCGGTCTTGGATATCGTATCTAAGTCTCCTTCAAAGGATAGCTTTTTTAATGGGAAATCCAAATCTATAGAATCGTAGTATTCCTTGATAAAAGGATATTCAATATATAAATCCTGCCCCATTCCCTCCACCTGACTGCCCTGCCCTCCATATATAAATGCTATCTTCATATCTCCCCATACTCCTCAATTATTGACTCTATTATGCTCTTCACCGATACCTTCTTCTCTACCCTGTCCACATTGGAGCCTGCAAAAATCAACCCCTCATCTATATTCCCCTTTACGGCATTGATAAGTGCATCGGATATACAGAATTGAGTGGTCTTAGGGTTGCATGTCTTCAAACAGTTTATGCACCTCTCGGAGGGTTTTCTCTCCACTTCTATTTCCCTTAGAAAGTTATTCATTATGGCCCTTCCCGGGATACCGACTGGGCTATCGATAATAACCAAATCCTCTTTCCCGGAGTTTATTATTAAGTCTTTAAACCTTTCATCCGCATCACATTCATAGGTTCCTATAAACCTGGTGCCTATTTGAACGCCAGTAGCCCCTAGTCCCCTATATTTTCTAAGGTCATAACCATCGAATACTGAACCGGCCACAAATAGTGGAATTTCCTTATCCTTTAAATACTCCGCTATCTCCACCGTCAACTCCTCTAAACCCTTTCCACCTTCCAGTTCATCCCTTTTATAGCCTAGATGTCCTCCCGCTCCCTTACCTTCCAATACTACAAAATCTGGGAGCCTATTATATTTCTTGGACCATATTCTATTTATGAGCTTCAATGCCCTAAGGCTGGATACTATCGGCGCTATCAGTATATCCTCATCCCCAACCAATTCAGGTAGATTTAAGGGAAGCCCAGCACCGGATATGATATAGTCCACTTTCTCCTCCACCGCTTGCCTTACAAGTTCCTCATATTGATTTAAGACCACCATTATATTTACTCCAACTAAGCCTTTGCCTTGGGAAAGCCTTCTGGCCAATTCCAATTCCCTTTTAAATCCCCGCCTATTGGCCTCTAAAGTGTTCCTATAAAAATCCTTCTCCTTATAACCGGTATTAACCATGGATATAGTGCCCATGGCCCCTTCCCTTGCCACCGCCCCGCTCAACCTTCCCAAGGATATGCCTACACCCATTCCACCCTGTATTATCGGATATTCTATGACCTTATCCTTAATCCTTATGTTCATATTGAACTTTCTACAATTCTTCCCGATATTCCCTCATTAGCCCTTCTAATATCTCCTTTATGGGCCTTATCTCCTCTATCTGACTCAATGCCAACCCTGCCATGAAGGATCCTTTTTTCAAATCCCCGGTTTCAACGGCTGTCTTCAATGCCCCCAATGTATACCTTTCCAATTCCATCTTATCCTTGCCCTTTTTTTCCTCCATTATATAATTCCTGGTCATCTGATTCTTTATCATCCGCGTAGGCAGTCCTGCAATCTGTCCTATCACCGTTATATTATTGTACTTGGATTTCAGCAATAGTTCCTTGTATTTAGCATGAATTGGGCATTCGGTTGATGATAGAAATAATGTGCCTATCTGAACGCCCACGGCACCCAATATCTGCGCCGCCAATAGCTGCCTTCCGGAGGCTATACCCCCTGCAGCTATTATGGGTATGTTCACCCTATCCCTGGCCTGCGGAATCAAGGTCATCGAAGTCATATCCCCTATATGTCCACCCGCCTCATTTCCTTCCACTATTACCCCATCCACCCCATATCTCTCCATCCTTATAGCCAATGTGGGATTGGGTACCACCGGAAATATCCTTATACCCGCCCTATGCCATCTATCTATATACTTCGCCGGGCTGCCTGCCCCCGTGGTAATTACGGGTACCTCCTCTTCAACTACCACATCCGCCATATGATCCGAATGTGGGCTTAGGAGCAATAGATTTACGCCAAAGGGCTTTTGGGTTAAGGATTTGCATATTCTAATCTGCTCCCTCAATTCCTCCCCTGTCATATTGCCGGAACCTATTACCCCCAGAGCCCCTGCTTCCGATACCTTGGCCGCAAACTCACCATCAGATATCTGTGCCATTCCTCCCTGGATTATGGGATATTCTATTCCTAGTATTTTATCTAGTTCCATAATTTCACCTACCATTCCATATATGTTAAAGCCCAAGTCAATCCTGCACCGAATGCAAATATCAGGAGCTTATCCCCGGGTTTCAATCTGCCTTCTTTATTCATATTATCCAATAATATGGGTATGCTGGCGCATGATGTATTCCCAACCCTATCTATATTGGATGGAAACCTATCCATGCCAACCCCTAGGTTCTTTGCCATGCTCTCCAACATCCTGATATTGGCCTGGTGGGATATAAAATAATCTATATCCTCCTCATATATATCATTTTTCCTCAAAAACTCCGGTATGGAGCCGCCCACTGTGGATACCGCAAACCTATAGACCTCCCTGCCCGCCATGGACAGTTTATCGAAACCACAATCATAGCTCAATGCCTTGCTATTTCCCTTAGTCCCAAATTGGAAATGATTATCCTTATCCCAATACTCCAGTAGGACTGCCCCTGCTCCATCTCCAAATAGTACAGCAGTACTCCTATCGGTAAAATCCAATATTTTAGAGAATACCTCCGCCCCTATCAACAGAGCATATTCTCCTTCCTTGATAATCCCTTCTATCAGTCTAAGGCCCGCAACAAACCCAGTGCAGCCCATGTTGATATCTAGCGAATATACATCTTCCTCAAAATCAAAGATTTCCTGTATCTGACTAGCCAGATTTGGAATCGCATAGGAGGAAGTGCAGGTTGCAACTATTATGGTCTTTATACCTTTTAATTCCTTCCCAGAGAGATTTAAATCAACTACGACCCTCTTGAGCAGATCGATCATATCCTCCCCTTCTACAAAATGCCTCTTTTTTATTCCGGTTCTTGAGCTTATCCAATCATCTGATGTGTCCAATATACCTTCAAAATAAAAGTTATCCACTATTCTATTGGGAAGATAGCTGGATGTTCTCCTTATTCGTATGCCCAATTAAAATCCTCCCCCAATCTTCCTGTATTTCTCCTGCCTTTGCGATACCAGTTCATCTGGACTTTTTTTCATTAGAATATTGAATTCCTCTACTATCGCCTTTTTCAACCTTGAAAAATTCTCATGGAAGCCTTCAATAGAGAAAGATATATCCTCCTCTATAACCCTATCTATAATATTATAATC
>JAAYRM010000086.1 GCA_012518745.1 Tissierellia bacterium | reverse complement strand
TGATCTACAACATGAACATCCAACATAAAGTTAATCAATGCCCTTTCCAACAATGCCCCGGCCCCTTTGAACATGGTAAACCTAGCTCCAGTCAGCTTAGAGGCCCTTTCGAAATCCAATATATCCAAGTTAGTTCCTATATCCCAATGTGCATCTGCCTCGAAATCGAATTGGGTAGGTTCCTTCCATTTTCTTACCTCTATATTGTCCTCATCGGTTTCGCCCTCCACCACCGACTCATGAGGAGTATTGGGAATATTGAGCAGGTGATCTTCTAACTCGGCATCTATGCCCTTCACTTCGATATCTAAATCCCTAATATTGGTAGATAGCTCTTTCATCTCCTTTAGTAGGGCTTCCGTATCCTTCCCTTCCTTTTTCAACCTTGGGATATCCTTAGATACCGAATTCTGCCTAGCCCTCATCTCCTCCACACGGACCAATATCTGCCTTCTCTGTTCATCCAGTTCTAAAACCTTATCGATTGGAAAATCTCCGTGGCGCTTACCCAGGGCAGCAATTACACCCTCAGGATCCTTCCTTATTCGTCTGATATCCAACATATCCTTACCTCCTATATCGATTTTTTTTAAATAAAAAACCCCCGTTCCCACTATTAGGGACGAGAGTACACCCGCGTTGCCACCCTAGTTAACCTTACGGTTCCCTCAGATTGCTAATAGCTCCAGGCTGGATTCGATAGCAAACCTCGCCAATTCACACCACCCATTGGCTCTCTGAACAGGTTTAGATACCTACTGCTTCCCTTCATAGCTAGTGTTTTAAAATTTGATACATATTATACCATAATCCTACTAAAATATCAATTTATCCAATATATTCTATAGTTCCATATCACCAGACCGTATATACCCCTTACTCCTCATCCATTTTGATATCATAAAGGAGATGATACCTGGTAATATGAAATGCATGGCCATCATGCTAAATAATGTCCATGATGTGGCCCCCATGGTTTCGATCAGTGCAAATTGACCCACCAACCCACTGGTGCCCATACCCGCCCCTATCATATTGCTCTCCATCTTAAACAATGTAGTAGATATGGGTCCTAGGATTGCAGATGTGAGTATGGGTGGTATCCATATCTTTGGATTCTTTATTATATTAGGAATCTGCAACATAGAAGTTCCTATCCCCTGAGCTATAAATCCTCCAATTCCATTTTCTTCATAGGAGGATACGGCAAAGCCTATCATCTGTGCAGCACATCCTACGGTACTAGCCCCCGCGGCCAATCCACTCAATCCTAAAGAAATTGCCAAAGCTGCACTGCTGATCGGCAGGGTCAATACTATTCCCATCAGCGTAGATACTATTATACCCATGGGGATGGGTTGTAATTCTGTGGCCCTATTTATTATATTTCCCACCGCCGTCATAAATGTGCTTATGATCGGCCCTACATAATTTCCGGCCAATCCCCCGATCAATATGGTGGCTAGTGGAACCAATACTATATCCACCTTGGTCCTGCCACCTATCCTCTTGGCGAATTCCGCCCCTGCTAAGGCTGCAATAAATGCTCCAACGGGTTCACCGACCTGAACGGACATAATTCCCCCATTATCTATTATGGTTCCTGCTCCTATAGCTCCAGTTATAGCCGAGGCAAATATGGCCAATGGCGGGGCCCCTATACTATGTGCAACCCCTGCACCTATAGCCGGACCCATGAGCATTTGGGCTATACCTCCGAACTTAACCATTATATCTATATTCAATAGAATTCCCAACTGTTTGATTATCAAGCCCGTAAGTAATGATGCAAATAGTCCTAATGCCATCCCGTTAAATATATTGACAAAGTAATTCCTTATGCCCTCTCTTCTATTTCCCATTTCTACACCTCTTCTGCCTTGAGTTATTATATCTCCTAGTTATTTAGCTTCCCATCTATAATACCTTATATCCGGTCCATAGAATTTCAATGGGATGAATTTTTCCAATATCCTCGAAAATACCCTATCCGTATAGGTCTCGGATATCTCCTTAGGGGTTAAATTGGTCGATATTATGGTTTTGGAGCCATTGATCAATCTAGTATTCACTATATTGAAGATCTCGGCATTGGTAAATGCATTGGATAGCTCCGTCCCCAGATCATCTATTATCAGGAGGTCTGCATCGAATAGTATATCGTATTCAAAATCTTCGAAGCGATTCGCCCCCTTTCCAAATCGACGTTTCTCTATTATATCCAATATGGTAAAAGCCGTTTGATACACCACTATCTTGTTCATATCCAATAGAGATTTAGCAATGCAGTTGCACATGAACGTCTTCCCTAACCCGGTGCTTCCATAGAATAATAGATTCTCATCATTCCTGATATCAAAATTATCTATAAAATCCACGCATATACCCGAGATCACCTTCATATTTTCCCTGGGGGTCATATCCTCCCCATCAAAGGGTTTATCGGGGAATACCTCTATATCGAAGGTTTGGAAGTTTTCCCTATTCAATGCATTTTCTATATTGGACATCCTATAGGCCTTTGTAATTAGGATCTGCTTTAGACAATTGCATTGGGTACCATCCTCCATATAGCCCTCATCCTTACACGTCTCACATTCATATTCAATATCTAGATAATCTAGCGCAATATTGTTTTCCGTGAGTAAAAAGGCCTTCTCCATATTCAATTCTTCAATCTTCTCCTTGACCTCGGTTAGATTCTTTTCACGGTTTTCAGGATTTTCAATCATCATCTTAGCCATGGAGAGCCCTATCTCCCATATCTGCTGATCTATAGCCTTCACCCTTGGAATCTTCCTATAGACCTTATTCTTTCTAAGGGCCTGGGCTCGTCTAGCATCATCCCTCTTCCGTTCATATTCCATCAAGATCTTCTTTAATACCTGACCGTATATCATTTAGTTTCCCCTCTTGACTTTATATAGTATTCCTCCCGTTTCCTCCGGGCAATATCCTCCAATTCATCAGCTGTATAATCAGTGGTCCTCTGCTCGAAGTTATGAAACCTGGTCTTAATAGCCTTGCTTTTCCCTGCACTCCTACCCCTTCTATCATATGATCTTCCTGCAGGTTTTTGATCCTTCTGTTCTATCTCATCTATGGTCTTAATTCCCTTCTTATGCCAAGATGTCAAAATCCCATCTATATAGTTTATGCTTGGGTTGGCGGTCTTCTTGGAACCTTCGCACCCCTTGAGCACCATTTCGATGGTAAATCCGTATTCATCAAACCACCGATCTATCACCTCTATCTCGCCCTTGCTGGGGAGCCTACTTCCATAGCCCAAATGCTTCATCACCTGACCATATCTATAATGCCTTTCATCCGTGGCTTTAAAATGCTCCTGCAGGGCCTCCATATTGGTAATACCCTCATCATACCAATTCCTTATTATACCACCTATATATCCAATATTGCGCCTTCCCCTCTTCTCTACGGAATAGAAAAATGCCTTCTCTATCATATCCGGGTCCATATTATAATTATGTATCCATTCCAATATCCTCTGCTTCTCGTTGGGTACCAATTGCCTGCTCATTATGGTGTTAATAGAATTAAACATCGTATTTATAGCTGGAATCCTATTGGCATCTACCAGATCCTCCACAGAACAGGTATAGGATCTGGATTTGGATTCATCATCCATATCGATCTGCCTATAGTTATTCTTTATATATAATTGCTTCAGGTTTAGGAATTTTACCCTATAATCAAATCGACTATCCGTATCCTGCGGTAATTTTTCTATTATCCCCTTATCTTCCCAAAAATCCCATGCATTCAATACATCGGATAAGGGGATGTTCAAATGCTTGGCTATAATCTCATTGCTCATATCTATGGTGCTATCCTTATCGTGGGCATTTTTATACCCCAGCAGGTATACCTTCACATAGGCTCCATTTGCCATAGGCATATAGTCGTTTATAAATATATTTTCTATGGGCGTATCCCCTAAATCCATATCCGTAGTTTCAATGGTAAAGTTCATATTTTCACCTCTATTCTCCGTATGCATTTCGATCTATCCTCATTTTGTAAATATAATTATATATCTT
>JAAYRM010000085.1 GCA_012518745.1 Tissierellia bacterium | reverse complement strand
TACCACCACCATATAGGCCTCTAAAATATGTCTGTGATCCCTTCAATTTCTTTTTGGATTCCATCACCTTTGCAAATGCATCGCCGACTACCTCATGCATATTCTCCTCAATTCCCGATAGCTCTATGGCCATCCTTGCCGCATCATAGAGGGTATACACAAATGCAACATCCTTATCACTATCATTCTCCTGATTGCCATCAAGGAAGCATATTACCACCGGCTTATCCGTATTCTCAACCTCCCTCAATATCTTCTCCTCTACCTCTTTTGCTGGTGGCTTGGATACCAATACTATTACCTCGGTATCATCATCCTTGCTCAACGCCTTCAAACCCTCTATCATCATTATTCCGCCTATCTCCTTATGAAGGTCCCTACCCCCAGTGCCTATGGCCTGGGATATACCTCCCCCATGCCTATGAATCTGGACCATTATCTCCTGCATGCCCGTACCCGAGGCGCCTATGATCCCAATATTCCCCTGTCTCACCTCGTTGGCAAAGCATAGCCCGATATTGTTTATGGAGGCAGTGCCGCAATCCGGCCCCATAACCAATAGGCCCTTTTCCCTTCCTAGCTCCTTTAATTTCCTCTCATCTTCAATGCCCACATTATCGCTAAAGAGCATAACATGTAGATCATTTTCTAGGGCAATCCTAGCCTCCCTTGCTGCATACATACCTGGCACCGATATCACCGCAATATTTGCATCTACATCATCTATGGCCTCTTTTATGGTCCTATATTCCTTCTCTACGCCCTTAGTCCTATCCCCTCTATTGGAGCTCAAGAGTTCCTCAACCCGCCTTATAGCTTCATCGTAGCTATCCCTATCATCTGCTGCTACCGCTATGATGAGGTCGTTATTGCCCGCAGCCTCCGATTCATCCGTTGCAAGGCCTACATTTCTTAAAAGTTCCTTGTTCATATCGGTTCCCATAGCGACCACCGCCTCTAATATCCCATCCATGCTGAGCACCTTGCTGGATAGGGACATCAGTGTAACCGAATCATGATACGAGTTCTCCTTAACCAATGTCTTCTTCATCTTCTAACCTCCAGTTTTTTGTATCTAGTATAAAATGGAAAGCCATCGCTATCCCAATGGATATATCCATCCCAGAGGAGGATCCTATCCTTAAAATATTTCTATAGGAATGTATAAAACCATCCCTATCAGCCTCGGAAAAGGCTCGTATAAATCCCGATATATATTCCCTAGCCTGACCATCTATCGCAATTCGTATCATCTGCTTGCTGATATCCGTAGTTGATATATCTTCGATATCTATCAGCTCTACTATGCCATCGAATATATTATTGATATATTCGGTATCTATCGAATTCAATGCCGATAGAAAGCCCACCAGAAAATCATCCCCCGATGGAGTCAGCCCCACCCCAAAGCCTATCAATCTATTTAAATCTTTCACCTTAATATCATATTCATATATACCATAGAGAAATCTTTCAATCCTATTGGATAGTTCTTTTTCAATTAGACTGGGCCCCTCGATCATATCTATGCCCAATATATTTTTCAAATAGGAGTATTTAGCCCCTCCCATAGGGCTGCAATTCAATATCATTTCATTAAAATATTCAATATTCTTCGCGATGATCATAGGATCCACTTTGCTCTTTTCAATGCAATTCCCAATCCATAACCTATTTTCAACTATCGTTATGGATAATCCATCCCCCACCATCAATCTATTCCCATCCCTATATAATTTATCGCCTTCCGAAACCAGATCCCTGAAATCAGCCACCCCGTCTATCCTCAAGGTATATGGTGCATTGTCTATATCCTTGGTGGCTACGGAAAACATATTATGCTCCCCATCTGTAAAGTTTACAACCCTTTGAAATATACTGTGTATATGACCAGCCTCTTCTCCATCCTTCAATCGTCTAAATAGATCTATAAAATGATAATCATAGGATAAACCCTGCATATAAATCACCATCCCACCATGAAGTATAGTTGTCGATAAAATCGAGGGATGAATCATCCCTCGATTGCATTCCTATACCACTATGACGCCAATGATCATAACCAATATCAATGCCCCTATTACATATTTAAGGTTTGCCCCTATGACATCCATCACATCGGTTTCAAATCCCTTCCCCAATGCTATAACGTTTATCTGTACCGGGCTAATCTGCGTTCCCAATCCTACCGCCATAGCTACAAAACCCATGGCCTCCGAAGGAAGTCCCAATGCGGATAAGGTCGGTAATGTCAGAGTT
>JAAYRM010000084.1 GCA_012518745.1 Tissierellia bacterium | reverse complement strand
TATGGAGCGACTTAAATGGGTAAAGGGGGAGAATATAGATGAGTGAAACTTTGAGGATTGAACATGCTAGGCAGGAGTATATAAATTCCAAACCGACCATATGCCATGAAAGGGCAAGGATTTGGACTGAATCCCATAGGAAAACGGAGGGGGAACCTGTAGAGATAAGGAGGGCCAAAGCATTTCTAGCTGCGGCGAGAGAACTACCCGTAAATATATTTGAAGGTGAACTGATAGTTGGAACGGCGGGAAAATTCAGGAAGACGGGAATATTGACTCCAGAGTTTTCATGGAGATGGGTCGATGAAGAGATGGATAGCTTTGATAAGAGGCCTCAAGACCCATATTATATTACCGAGGAACAGATAGATTTTATACGAAATAAGATCTTTCCATATTGGAGGGGAAGATCACTGGAGGAATTCTTCCTCAATCAGGTGCCAGAGGGTACAGCTAAAATATCCATAGATACTGGAATAATTGATAACGATTCCAAATGGCGTCAGGCGGTTGGGGAAATTACCCCTGATTATGAGGATATACTATTTCCACAGGGATATGGACGGATTAAGGAAGAGGCGGATCGATATGTGCAATGCATTGAACCTAGTTCGGTTGAAAATATAAAAAAGATAAATTTCTATCGTTCTATATCCATAGCCTCAGAGGCCATTATGACACTGGCTCGAAGGTATGCGGATAAGGCAGATGAACTGGCGGCCAAAGAGAAGGGGGAGGAACGCAGGAAGGAATTATTGGAAATCAGTAGGATATGTCGTAAGGTACCAGCTAATCCGCCGGAAACATTTCACGAGGCTATACAATTTGTATGGTTTGTGCAGCTAGGTGGAATCATATCTGAAAATCCATTAGCCCTCAATATAGGTAGGTTTGATCAGTTTATGTATCCCTATTATCAGAACGATAGGGATGATGGGGTATCGGATTCTAGAATACAGGAGCTTATAGAATCACTATGGATTAAACTATCGGAATGGGTATGGACTATATCTTCCAATACGGCAAACTATTTTGCCGGTTATAATCAATTTCAAAATCTAACAGTTGGCGGCAGAAAGAGGGACGGAACGGATGCCACTAACGAACTTTCATATATGTGTCTTAGGGCAACCGAGGGTGTAAAAACCCATCAGCCGGGATTGAGCGTTCGTATACATGAGGATTGTCCAGATGAATTTTTGATGGAGGTCTGCAGACTAGTTGCTACCGGCACGGGATTTCCAGCAATACATAATGATAGGGTCGGATCCCAGATGCTGTTGCGGGCCGGATATGAGCCTGAAGATGCTAGGGATTGGAATAATTGTGGATGCGTTGTACCACATTTTAGGAAGACAGGGGAATGGACATCGGCAGTCAATATAAATTTTGGTGCAGCTCTCGAATACACCTTAAATGAGGGGAAATCTCGCTTGACCGGTAAGAGGATGGGGTTATACGAAAAACCTATCACCCAATTTAGATCCTTTATCGAGGTCAAGGAGGCATTCCTGAAGCAATTGAACAACTTAATTAAGCATTCCGTTATAGCAACCCTAGTGGCACAGAAGCTCCATAGGGAAATGGTGCCTAGACCGTTTCTATCCACGGTAGTAGATGGATGTATGGAAAAGGGAAAGGATCTCAGCCGTGGTGGAGCTAGATATAATATAGGGCCCGTTCTTACTGGCATTGGGCTAGGGGTAGTGGCTAATGGCTTGGCGGCCATTAAGAAGATCGTATTTGAGGACCAGATCGCTACATTGGAGGAATTGGATAATGCATTGGATTCAGATTGGGAGGGCTATGATGGCCTTAGAAAGGCCGTTCTAGAAGTTCCCAAGTATGGAAATGATAACGATTATGTGGATTCGCTGGCTATTGAGATATCCGATTTCTTCTATGAGCAGACTAGTAGATATAGGGATATATTTGGTTCCAGATTTAACACCGCATTTATGGGAATATCCAATTACGTACCCACAGGCAAGGTTATTGGAGCGCTCCCCTGTGGTAGAAAAGCAAGAGCCCCGCTTACGGAAGGTGTTTCACCATTTGTGGGGTCGGATGTAACGAGTCCATTGGCAGCCATGAGGTCGGCCGCCAAGGTAAATCATGATGTCCACACCGGCGGAACCTTGCTGAACTTACGCTTGAATCAGGAGTTGGTGAGTACACCCAGGGGTCTTAGGAATCTAGGCTCGATAATAAGGGCGTTTTTCGCTCTCGGGGCATTTCATGTGCAATTTAACACCATATCATCTGAGGTATTGAGGGATGCCCAGAGGAAACCGGATGAATATAGGGATCTCCTAGTGCGGGTTGCCGGCTATAGCACCCAATTCGTAAATCTATCCAGGGAGATGCAGGATGCCATAATAGCCAGAACCGAACATGAGGTGGTATAGGTGGCCTTGGATTCGAATGGGGGTATTAAGGGTTTAATCATGCAATTACAGCATTTTTCTGTGAATGATGGGGATGGAATACGGACCGTCATATTTATGGCTGGGTGTCCTCTCCGCTGTAAATGGTGCTGTAATCCCGAATCCTGGTCTTTGGAGATCAATGAATATGTAGATGAGATGTCCATTTCGGAAATAATCGATGAGGTGGATAGGCACATCATCTTCTACAGGTATTCCAATGGCGGTATCACCTACTCAGGCGGGGAACCCACTTATCAACTGAATTTCCTGGAGAACATGGTAGATATATTCTATAATAGGGGGATCCATCAATCCATTGAAACTTCCGGGTACTTTATTTGGGAGGATGTATATGGAGTATTCGAGAAGATGGATTTTATATTCGTCGATATAAAACATTTTAATAGCAGAAGGCATAAGCAGCTTACGGGGGTCCATAATCACAGTATATTGGATAATATCAGGGCTATGGGTAGGTTAGGAAAGGATATTGTGATTAGAATTCCACTCATCAAGGATATAAATGATGATGAGGGAAATATAGCAGATACAGCCGAATTCGTATATCGCAATATACCGAATGGAAAGATAGAGCTATTGCCCTATCATTCCCTAGGGAATTATAAATATAAGAGTCTAGGACTTGATGAGTATGAATATAGTTTTCAAACCCCAGATGAAGAAGATATTCAAAGGGTCAAGGAGATTATAAATAGCTATGATGTACAAACTATAGAATATAGGTAATATTATAATTACAAAGGGGAGGTTCTATGATAAACGGAGATGCTTTAAAATCTAGAATATCCGCAATAGAGGAGTGGATGATAGATATAAGAAGGGATTTTCATAGGCATCCGGAATTGGGGTTTGAGGAATACAGAACTCAGAAGAAGATAATAGAATATCTAAAGGCCATGGATATCGAGTACGATATAATGGCTACTACCGGAGTCATAGGAACGATAAGGGGTAAGGGCGATGGGAGGACCGTGGCATTGAGGGCGGATATGGATGCCCTGCCCATGACGGATGAGAAGGATGTTCCATATAGATCTAGCGTAGATGGAAAAATGCATTCATGTGGACATGATGCCCATATGGCTATCTTACTAGGGGCCGCTAAGGTGTTGAACGATTTGAAGGATG
>JAAYRM010000083.1 GCA_012518745.1 Tissierellia bacterium | reverse complement strand
CCGCTAAGATAAGCGTAGCAAAGATTATAGTCCTAGCCTTGATCAGATTATCGGGGAAGGCTTTTAACCCCCATATATACGCCATAAGGGATGTAATCCCTATTGTCATGCTCTGCACTATTATATCTAACATCATATCGCTATCTATTATGGGCGAATTGGGTTCCTTGGGGTCTAATTCCATCAGATCCTCATCCCCCTCTTCCATACCAAGGGCCAACGCCGGAAAACTATCGGTCACCAAGTTCAACCATAATAGCTGTATGGGCAATAGAGGGATTGGCAGGTTGAATAATATGCTTGTAAAGACTATTATTATCTCTCCAATATTGCAGGATAGGAGGAAGAACACAAACTTCCTGATATTGCTATATATCGCCCTACCCTCTTCTACGGCAGCTACTATACTGCTGAAATTATCATCGGTGAGGATTACCTCCGCAGTGTTTTTAGCCACATCGGTTCCGGTGATCCCCATCGCTACCCCGATATCTGCCTTTTTCAATGCCATGGAGTCGTTAACCCCATCCCCAGTCATTGCAACCACTTCTCCATTGCCCCTCAGGGCGGATACTATTCTCACCTTATGCTCTGGGGATACCCTTGCATAGACAGAGGTATTATTGACTATGGACCTAAGCTGTTCATCTGAAACCCTGTCTAATTCCTTCCCTTCTAATACTTCATTGATAGATCTGGCAATTCCCAATTCCTTTGCAATGGCAAATGCGGTTTCCCTATAGTCTCCAGTTATCATTACAGGCTTAATTCCTGCCTTTTTACATTTGGCAATAGCATCCCTAGCCTCGGGCCTAGGGGGATCTATCATCCCTACCAATCCTACAAACACCATCGTGTTTTCAATATTATCCGGGGATATATCATGGAATATCCTGTCATATTCTCTATAGGCCAATGCCAATACCCTCAGGGCATCCCTTGCAAATCTGGTGTTCATCTTCAATATCCTCTTCTTCAAGATATCGTCAATTTCCACCTTTTCACCATCTATATCTATATACTTACATCTATCTATTACAACATCCGGAGCACCCTTGGTAAAGGATACTATCTTGTCGGGTATATAATCCCTGTGGAAGGTGGTCATCATCTTCCTTTCCGAATCAAAGGGGATCTCCTCAATCCGTGGATATTGTCTATTCATATCCACCTTGTCCATGCCCCCCTTTTGAGCTAGTGTTATTAAAGCCCCTTCTGTGGGGTCGCCTATCACGCTAAATATCCCATTAACGCTACTGACATCTGCATCATTTGCCAATATCCCTATGGATAATATCCTTTCCAAACCTACCATGCTTCCAGGTTTTATGCTCTTCCCACCCTTCATGAACTCACCCACCGGCTCATATCCCACACCGGTTATATTGAAAATCTTATTTCCCGCGAAAACTCGGACCGCCGTTACCTGATTTTGAGTGAGCGTTCCGGTCTTATCCGAGCATATAACCGTTATACTGCCCAAAGTCTCCACGGCTAAAAGTTTCTTTACTATGGCATTCCTAGCCACCATCTTGTTCATGCCTAGCGCCAATACTATGGTCACAATAGCTGGCAATCCTTCCGGAATAGCGGCCACGGCAAGGCTTACAGCTACCATGAACATGTCCATTAACCTCCTACCCTGTAGCGCCCCAACTATAAATACCACCATACATATCACTATGGTAATTAAGCCCAGATATTTACCCAATCCATTGAGTTGCTTTTGTAGGGGTGTTAATTCCTCATCGAAGGATTGAATATGAGTTGCAATCCTACCTATTTCCGTATCATCCCCGGTCTCCACCACCACCCCATTTGCCCTACCATAGGTGATGATGGTGCCCATAAATGCCATATTGCTTCTATCCCCCAACGGGATATCCTCCTCATAGCCTTGGTTCGCCTTCTTATCCGTGGGCATGGATTCGCCAGTCAATGAAGCCTCGTCGATCTTTAAGTTGAAGGTTTCCACCAGCCTGATATCCGCTGGCACAATATCTCCCGGATCCAATATTACCAGATCACCAAGTACCAGCTCGGCCGCGGGAATTATATCTAGATTCCCTTCCCTTATGACCTTGGCAGTTGGTGAAGTCATCTGCTGGAGTGATTCC
The DNA here is from genome assembly GCA_012518745.1 of Tissierellia bacterium. Lineage (GTDB taxonomy): Bacteria > Bacillota > Clostridia > Tissierellales > Tepidimicrobiaceae > DUNJ01. The sequence continues at coordinate 2,260 of JAAYRM010000083.1, read as the reverse complement.
AATGCCCTTTCAGCCTTCCCCTCCTGGTAAATTCCTAGGAACGCATTCACCAAGACTATTGCCAGTATTACAATGGAATCCCTTATCTCGCCGATGGAAATGGAGACCAGCGCTGCTACTATGAGAATTAGTACTAGAAAATCGGCAAATTGACCTGCGAGCTTTATAATAAACCCCTCTTTAGGTTTTTCTTTCAAACGATTCTCTCCATACTTTTCCAATCTATTCTGTGCCTCTATATGGGAAAGTCCACTGTTTATGCTCGTCCCTAAATTTCTTATAACCCCTTCTATCCCAGGTTTATACCAATTCATTTCCATCCTCCTCTTCAGTCCATTGCTATATCTATATGGTCTGTCCCTTCCCATTATTACTGGTTTTAATATTATGTAGAAAAACCGATTGGGATTTTATTTTTAAATCCCAATCGGTTTCTAATCGATACTTTACAAGATCTATAGTAATTATCCATAATCAAATTAGATGCGTTTCAAGGCACCATTTGGCTCCGATAACTCTTCCACATCTATCCTATTGAGTTCACAGAAATGTTCAAAGAACTTCTCTGCTAATTCCTTCTCTTGGGGCTTTTCCCGTATATCGATAATATCCCGCAGGATCTGAGCCATCCATATATTATCGAAGTAACGCTGCCTACCAGAATTCCATGTCATCCTATGTGGAAATCTTTTGTTTACGTAGTAATACCAGAACAGCATCTTCTTGGATTCCTGATCAGAAAGTTGAATTCTATATGTTGGGTGAGCCGGTATATTACCATCTTCACATCGTCTACCATTAAAGCTCTCATCTACCATGAATACGCCTAATATATGCCTATCGCCCTCCTGCATATCCGGATCCCTTTTAGTCAAAAGGCAGCAGCTATTCTGGTTCATTCGCGCCAAACGCCTCGGTTGACCCTCTCTATCCCCGCTCTTTATCTCACCAGTAAATATGCTCCACTCGGTAAAAACCTGATCCTCTTCCCCATCCTTACACCAGAATACGGATTGTATACTGGGATGGATCCTTCTGCTTCTTATCCTTTTCTTCTCCTCCAATATCCGTAGCCTTTCCCGTTCCTCCGCCCTCTGCCTTTCGAGTCTCATCGTTTCCTCTCTACGTTCCTCTTGCCTTTGTTCTATCTTTTCCTTTATCAAACCCGCCGCCCGTTCATCTATAAGGGTTATATACTTTTCAAATGCATCGGGAAAGACAAACCTTTTGGCCCCGGATTCAAATTCTATATTAATATACGAATCATTGTAATCGGCTACATTGCCCTTGCCAAAGGTCTTATGAATTACCTCTTTATCAACTAAATTCATTTTTCTACTTCCCTCCACTTCATCTATACGATCTTCTATAAGAACTGTACAATCCTATACCAATATCCGACTAAAGCTGTACTCATCTATATTATATCATTGTGGAAGGAATATATCAAATTTTACTATTGACATTATCATATATGCTGATATATAATAAATGTTTATCATTTCACCCATTATAACCTAGATATTTAAATCGACTGATCAATGCACATGTTGGGTTTGTCCAATCCTTATCCTCTCATCATATTCTCTCGTCATCTTAAATACCAATGGACTCAACGCTAACATCCCTACCAAGTTGGGTATGGTCATCAGTCCATTGAATACATCGGATATATCCCAGACTATTTCTAATGGTATAATGGCTCCCACAAGGCTGAGCACCACCCATAACCATTGATAGTAATTTACTAATCTTACCCCACCTATATATTCAACACATTTACAACCGTAATAATACCATCCGATTATGGTGGAAAAAGCAAAGAATACTATCCCTAGGGATATGATATATCCACCCATACCCGGTAGCAATGTATTAAATGCAGCCGTAGTAAGAGCAGCCCCAGTGAGATTGCCCTCTATTATCATGGCTCCGCCATCACCAATACCTACTATACCAGAAACCAATATTACCAATGCCGTCAAGGTGCAGATCAGCATCGTAACTATGAATACTCCAAGAGATGCTATCATCCCTTCATTTACCGGATCATCGTTCTGAGATGCCGCATGAGCTATCGGTGCACTGCCCAATCCCGCCTCATTGGAGAATATTCCCCTCGCCATTCCCAGTCTAATTACCGTACCTATTAGCCCACCACCTACGGCCTTACCCGTCAGGGCATTGGCAAATATCATACCAAATGCTGCCGGTATTGCAGATGCATTTGTCAATATGGCTAGAAGCCCTCCGCCCAGAT
>JAAYRM010000082.1 GCA_012518745.1 Tissierellia bacterium | reverse complement strand
CATCGATGAATTGGGACCTGTAATAGGATGCCACCTAGGACCTAGGGCCATAGGTATATGCTTTTATTAGGCCGTTGTCCATGTTTGTGTATATTTTCAATAGAGCTATGATATAATTATAACAAAAGGTAGGCAGCATAATATTTTGGGGGTGCAACTATTGAAAAAAATCTTGGTTACGGGGGCATTGGGGCAGATTGGCTCCGAATTAACCATGGGATTGAGGGAACAATATGGTAATGCCAATGTAATTGCCAGCAGTAGAAGGACCAAGGAAGGCCATGAAGAGCTCATGGAATCAGGGATATTTGAAATCGTAGACGTTGCAGATGGAGAGAAGTTATCTGAAGTAGTAAAAAAACATAGAATAGATACAATTGTTCATTTGGCCGCAATCCTATCCGCTGTTGGAGAGGAAAGGCCCAATCAGGCTTGGAATGTGAATATGAATGGATTATATAATGTATTGGAGATAGCACGGGAGGAGGATTGCGCGGTATTTACCCCAAGCTCTATAGCTGTTTTTGGGGATTCTACTCCCCCGGATAATACCCCGCAGGATACCATACAGAGGCCGAATACGATGTATGGAGTAACAAAGGTGGCGGGTGAACTGCTATGCGATTATTACTATCATAGGTTTGGAGTAGATACTAGAGGTGTTAGATTCCCGGGATTGATATCCTATAAAACTCTACCCGGCGGTGGGACTACCGATTATGCGGTTCATATATATTATGATGCATTAAAGCATAAGAGGTATACGAGTTTCATAGGCAAGGGAACCAAGATGGATATGATGTACATGCCAGATGCCTTGGATGCGATAGTTCAACTTCTAGATGCAGATCCTAGTAGGCTTATACATAGGAATGCATTCAATGTTACGGCGATGAGCTTTGATCCAGAGGAAATCGCGGCTTCCATCAGGAAGAAGATCCCAGAGTTTGAATTGGATTATGATGTAGATCCGGTAAGGCAGGCTATAGCGAATTCATGGCCTAATTCCATGGATGATACCGCGGCAAGGGAGGAATGGGATTGGAATCCGAAATACGATCTGGATGCCATGACCGAGGATATGCTAGCTAAGTTGGGGGAGAAATTAGGATTATAGATATATGGATAGTTCAATGTAATTGGGGGGCAGTGATGCCCTCCTTTGTTATGGAGAAAATTTCATATTTAATGTTGACAAAAATGGTAGGGTATAATATACTTATTGATGAATACCAAGTGAATTGGTTGGAATTACAAGAGGTGGTTTAATGAGATTATCCACGAGAGGTAGATACGGGCTAAAGGCCATGTATCAGCTAGCAATTCATTACGGTGAGGGGCCAATTCCCCTCAAAAGCGTTGCGGATAGACAGAATCTATCCGAAAATTACCTAGAGCAGTTGGTATCTGCATTAAGAAAAGGGGGATTGTTAAACAGCGTAAGGGGGGCCCAAGGTGGCTATATGTTGGCGAAACCGCCCGAGAGCATTACGGTTGGCAATATAATCCGTATATTGGAGGGGGATATAGCGCCGGCAGATTGTGTTGTTGATGGGAACTATCAATGTGAAAATGAAGAAAATTGTGTCACTAAGACGGTATGGGTAAGGATTAGGGATAGCATAGATGAGGTTATCGATTCGATTACCCTACAGGATATGTTGGACAAGAGGCTTGAAAATGAAATAAACAATTTTATTGATTTGGAGGATTGAATATGAAGAAACTAATATATATGGATAATGCGGCTACTACGCCTACCAGACAGGAAGTTCTAGATGATATGCTTCCATATTTCAATATACAATATGGAAATCCCTCTAGCGTATATTCATTGGGTAGCCGTTCAAGGACGGCAGTGGAAAAATCGAGGGAGATCATAGGCAATATGATCAATGCTGGGGAAAGGGAAATATTTTTTACCGCAGGCGGGACTGAGGCCGATAATTGGGCGGTAAGAGGAGTTGCATATGCCAATAAGGATAAAGGTAATCATATTATAACTTCTAAGGTGGAACATCAGGGTATTATACATACCTGTGAATACCTAGAAAAACAAGGCTTTGCAGTGACCTATCTTGATGTTGATGAATATGGAATTGTGGATTTAGAGCAGCTTGAGGAATCCATTACGGATGAGACCATCCTGATATCTATTATGTTTGCAAATAACGAAATAGGGACTGTTCAACCTATTAAGGAGATAGGGGAAATTGCTAAGGAAAGGAATATATACTTCCATACAGATGCGGTGCAGGCTATAGGCAATATAAGAATAGATGTAGATGAGCTCAATATAGATATGCTATCCATGGCAGCGCATAAGTTCCATGGGCCTAAGGGTATAGGAGCACTATATATACGCCGTGGAGTTAAAATAGATCCGTTGATCATCGGTGGAGGTCAGGAGAGAAATCGAAGGGCTGGTACCGAAAATGTACCGGGAATTGTAGGGATGGGCAAGGCTATAGAACTGGCCTACGAAAACCTAGATGAAAAAAATGAAAAGTTGATACAGCTGAGAGAAAGACTTATTAAGGGTATATTCGATAATATAGATCATGTTAGACTAAATGGGCATCCGACAAAGAGATTGCCGGGCAATGTGAATATATGTTTTGAATTCATCGAGGGTGAATCCCTATTGCTATCGCTAGATATGGAGGGCATTGCCGGTTCGAGTGGTTCAGCGTGCACATCGGGTACATTGGAACCATCCCATGTACTGTTGAGTATAGGATTGCCACATGAGATCGCACATGGATCCCTAAGGTTATCTCTGGGGGACAATAATACCGCCGAAGAAGTAGATTATGTAGTAGAGAAATTAGTTGGCATCGTATCCCGTTTAAGGGCTATGTCGCCTTTATATGAACAATTCAAGGGGGGAAATTAGATGTATTCAGAAAAAGTTATGGAGCATTTTCATAATCCGCGGAATGTAGGGGAAATAGAGGATGCTGATGGCATAGGTAATGTAGGAAACCCCAGGTGTGGGGATATAATGAAGATGTATTTGAAGATAGAGGATGATACGATCGTAGATGTGAAATTCAAGACCTTTGGTTGTGGGTCGGCAATTGCTTCGTCAAGTATGGCTACGGAATTGATAAAGGGCAAGACGATAGATGAAGCCATGAATATTACCAACAAAGCTGTTGCGGGAGCTCTAGATGGATTACCACCTATAAAGATGCATTGTTCAATCCTAGCGGAACAGGCTATCAAATCGGCATTATTGGATTATTCGCAAAAAAGTGGTGTCCATATAGATGGCCTGGAGGATTTTGATCCAACGGATGATCCTCACGATCATCATTAAAATTAATTATGTATAAATGGGTATAATTAACGGATTCTATTGTTTAAATGGATTGAAATAATGGTATAAAATCAATACAGGGTTCTATATATATTATATGGATGAAGCCTTAATATAATAAAATATCCATAATTAGAATAAATTTACTGAATTAAATATGCCCCAGGTGACAAGATAATAGATACAAACGATTAAGGAGATGAGGTACATGAATGATAGTGGATTCAGAAACGGTGCATTTTTAGGTGGTATCATAGGAGCTTCCCTGGGGATGGTATTTGGTACGAAGATGAGCCCTATGCGCAAGAGAAAGGTTATGAGGACCGCACGAAAAGCAGGGTTGACCTTGAAAAATGGAATGAACTTCTTATGGAAATAGGCAGCCTTGGCTGCCTATAACGTTATTTAAATGGGGACTGTAATATGGCTACGCAATCACCTATCTTAATTAGAAATCTATTGATTCTGACATCTATACTTATATTATTTATAATCTATTACTTAATTAATATTGGGAATAGATATGTAATGGATGATAGTAAGATTAGAGTCAGGGATAAAAGGCTTCTACTCCCATTGGTTATACTGATATCTATATACATATTCTATCTACTATCCAGAAGATATACTATATTATCCGATATCCTACTGACTATAATGATATCCATTATAATATCCTATCTTCTAAATCCTATCGTAAACTACCTAGAAGGATATAGTATACCCAGGGGTCTGGGGGTACTAGTCATATACATGGTTATATCCGGGATTATATTCATCATATCGTTCTTGATAATTCCCAAGAGTGGAAGGGAGATAAAGCAGTTATTGGTGGTTCTTCCGGTATATCTGGATAGGATTTCCCAATTCCTTGACGATCTATATATGAAATATTATATGAATATAGACAATATTCCCCCGATACTTAGAAGTCTCGAGGATGTGGTATTTAAAAACATAGCTAATCTCGAGGATATAATTATAAATGGGATAGGCAGATTCCTAGAGGGGATAATATCGACATTTACAAGAGTTATTAGCCTAATATTAATACCTATAATGACATTCTATTTTATTAGGGATAAAAATTATTTTTCGAATAAGATCTACTCTACCATACCCGAAGGGCGCAGGGGGGAGTTCAGAGAGCTATTTATGGAGATCGATGAGGCTTTGGGTAAGTTTATTAGGGGTAGATTGTTGCTAGCCTTATATGTGGGTGTTGCCACAACCATATTGCTCCTGATCCTGAAGATAGAATTTGCTATACTCATAGGCATATTGACCGGGGTGGTAGATATAGTTCCGTACTTTGGACCTATGTTGGGATTTATCCCAGCTGTTCTATTTGCGTTCTTGAATAATCCCATGAAGGCATTATGGGCTGCTATCATATTCGTAGGAATTCAATGGGTAGAAAATAATGTTCTAGCTCCTGTAATAATTGGGGAGAGTATTGGTATACACCCATTGAGTATATTGCTGGCATTGCTCATAGGGGGAGGGGTATTCGGTGTATTAGGTATGATATTCTCCATACCCACGATCGTGATATCAAAGATATTATTTCAGTTTTTTATGGGAAAGGTGAGGAAGGCCGATCCACCAAAATAGGATTCCTTTGTCTCCGCCTTAATTGACAAAGCCATGGGTTTAAATTATAATCCAGATATAGGTAGAATACAAACCCTCGTCCCTTAAGGAGGGGCTTATTTTTATGGGATTAGTATATAGGAATATCAGACATAGATATACCGAAATAATTTTTAGAGAGGTGCAAAATAGATGAAGGACACGGGTTTACATGAGATAAGAGAAGAGTTCTTAAAATTCTTTGAAGAGAAGAAACATCTGGTGATGCCGAGCTTTTCATTGGTACCAAAAAGTGATAAAAGCCTATTATTGGTGAATTCCGGGATGGCACCGTTGAAACCCTATTTTACGGGTGAAAAGATCCCACCAAATAGAAGGGTAGCAACCTGTCAGAAGTGTATCAGGACCGCCGACATAGAGAATGTGGGTAAGACCGCTAGACATGCGACCTTTTTCGAGATGCTAGGGAATTTTTCATTTGGGGATTATTTTAAGGTAGAAGCTATAGAATGGGCCTGGGAATTTTTAACGGATAGATTGGAGATACCAAAGGAAGACCTATGGATATCGGTCTATTTGGATGATGATGAGGCATTCGAGATATGGAATAAAAGGATTGGCGTGGATGAGGATAGGATAATACGCTTGGGGAAGGAACATAATTTCTGGGAACTGGGGATTGGCCCATGCGGTCCCTGTTCAGAGGTATATGTGGATAGAGGTGAAGAATTTGGCTGTGATGATGAGGAATGCCTGCCTGGATGCGATTGCGATAGGTTTATCGAGATCTGGAACCTAGTATTTACCCAATTCGATAAGGACGAGAATGGTGAATACCACCCACTGGAACACCCCAATATAGATACGGGCATGGGCTTGGAAAGGATTGCATATATAATGCAGGGGGCTTCGAGCATATTCGATATTGATGAGATAGAGGATATGATGGAATATGTGGAAAGCGTATCCGGTAAATCCTATAAGAGTGACCCTGAATTGGATGTATCTATAAGGATAATAGTGGATCATTGCAGGGCAATGACTTTTCTAGTATCGGATGGTGTACTGCCCAGCAATGAGGGGAGAGGCTATATATTAAGGCGATTGATACGAAGGTCCGCAAGGCACGGTAAGCTCCTAGGCATAGAGGGAGTATTTCTAAACGATATGGTAGAAAGGGTTATAGAATCGTGGGGTAGAGCCTATCCCGAGATCCGAGATAAGAAGGAACAGATCGGAAAGATAGTGAAAGCCGAGGAGGAACAGTTTCAAAATACGATTCATCAGGGTATGGATATACTTGAGGATTATATTAAAGCCATGATCGATATGGATGAGGGAACCCTGAGTGGGGACAGGGCATTTAAACTATATGATACCTATGGCTTTCCATTAGATTTGACTAAGGAGATATTAGAGGAAAGAGATCTAGAGGTAGATGAACATGGGTTTAATAAACATATGCAGCAACAGAGGGAAAGGGCAAGAAGGGCTAGATTGGCGATGACCGATTCGGGCTGGGAAGATAATGGGTATGGAGATCTACTGAAGGGATATGAGACGGTATTCAGGGGTTATGAAGTTGATAATTTGGAAACCAGGGCCAATGGAATTGTAATAGGAGATAAGACTGTGGACAGCATAGAGGAAGGGGAAGAAGGTTTTATATTTTTAATGGCAACCCCCTTTTATCCTGAAAGCGGAGGTCAAGTAGGGGATAGTGGATATATAGAAAATGATGGTTTTAGAGGTAGGGTATTGGATACCCAATATTCCCAAGATGAGTCCATAATCCATCTAGTAGAAGTGGAGAGCGGGCGGCTTGCCCTCGAAGACAGGGTCTATGCTAGGGTGGATGGAAGAAGGCGGAGAAATATAATGAAAAATCACTCGGCTACGCATCTACTACACAGGGCCTTAAAGGATGTATTGGGTGAACATGTAAACCAGGCCGGCTCCATAGTATTGGATAATAGGCTGAGATTTGATTTTACCCACTATGAAGCGGTGGCCGCTGAGGATCTCAAAAGGATAGAGGAATTGGTGAATCAAAGAATCTTCGATGCACTAGATGTCCATGTAATGGAGACCTCATTTGAAGAATCGGAAAAGATGGGCGTAATAGGCCTATTCGAGGATAGATATAGGGAAAAGGTCAGGATAGTGCAGATGGGGGATTATTCAAAGGAACTATGTGGGGGTACTCATATCGATAATACGGGCAATATTGGTTTGTTTAAGATCATATCGGAATCAAGTATTGCATCCGGAGTTAGAAGGATAGAGGCTATTACGGGCGAGGCCGTATACGAATACTTAAATGGTTTAGAAGGCGATATTGAGAGGATAGGTGGTGCCTTAAAGGCTAGCAGAAAGGATCTAGTGGATAGGGTCTACGATATGGTAGAGGAATTTGGAGAAAAGCATAGGGAGATTGAATCATTAAAATCCAAGATGGCCTCATCTATTGCAGATGATATCCTGCATACCAAGAGGGAGATACATGGTATAGACCTGATAACCCATAGCGTAAAGAATATGAGCATGAACGATCTGAGGAAGCTAGGGGATGAGGTTAGAAATCATCTAGGTTCCGGGGTATTGGTGCTGGCGAGTGCAGAAGATGATAGGGTGAACTTCATTGCCATGGTTACTGAGGATATGGTGGATAGGGGTCTTCATGCAGGAAAGATTATCAAGGAGGTTGCAAAGGTAACCGGTGGTAGTGGTGGAGGCCGTCCAAATATGGCACAGGCTGGGGGCAAGGATCCATCTAAGGTGGATGAAGCACTAGATATCGTACCTTCATTAATAGTACTAGAATAATTATTTGGATATATATGTCTAATATTTATTCTGATATTGTATAATATATATATAAGATATATGGAGGTGTTTTAATGGGCAGAGATTTCAATGAGACCATGAAATTTGAACCAACCAAGGATGGGGTAAGCGAGACGCAGAAGATAATATTCACGGTCTATGAGGCACTGAAGGAGAGGGGATATGATCCAATAGATCAGATAATAGGATATATGCTATCCGGGGATCCCACCTATATAACCAGTTACAATGATGCTAGAAGTGTGATTAGGAAGATAGAACGGGACGAATTCCTAGAGGAGATATTAAATTATTATCTAGAGGGGCAGGTAAAAGGGGAGAAGGGTATTTAGGAGAGGGCTTTAGGTGAGGTTGACTAGGATATTGTTTATGACAATCGTATTTGTATCGATACTGATTTTGACGGGTGGATATATCTATGCTGAAAATGATGGGCAGGTATATATTGTGATCGTAAATAAGCTCACCCTATCGGATCTGGATCATATGCCTGGTGTTCAGGGGTTGATTCCCAATGGGAGTCTTGGGCTCATGAACACCAGGGGGGTAGGTACATACGATGGTCCTGAGAGTTTTGCTACCATAAATTCGTCTGCTAAAACCTATGCCAATCCCAATAGTAGCGAATTCTACAATTTGGAGGGGGATTCCCTGACACTATATAGAAACAGGAGTGGGAATCCATATAGGGGTCATGCTATTGGCAATATAGGTATTGGTGGACTATATAATCAAAATGAGGTCAATAGATATAATCCATATATCGGGGCACTCGGTGATTCATTGCATGAGGCTGGATTTAGGACAGCGGTGTTTGGAAATGCCGATACTGGGGAGAATACGGATAGGGATTCAGCATTGATTGCAATGGATTCCAGGGGATTGATAGATCATGGCAATATCGACGATATTCTACTCGAGGATATGGATTATCCCCATGGATATAGAACCGACTATAATAGAATACTGATGGAAATGGAAGGGATTAAGACGGATGCATCCCTAGTGATCATAGAGACCGGTGATTTAGATCGACTCTATAGCTATGGATCCCATCTATCGGCGGAGAATTTCTATGTTAAAAAGGATCTGATTCTGGAGGATATAGATAATTTCATTCACGGATTGATGGAGGAAATTAGGGAGCAGAATGCACTATTGATGATATTGAGTCCAAATCCGGGGAGTAGGAGTAGGATGTCCCCGATAATGGTTTGGGGTGCAACCTCGTTTGGGGGAACCATAATATCATCTACAACCAATAGGGAGGGGATTATATCCAACCTAGATATCGCGCCTACGGTAGCCGAGTTCCTGAATACATCCCGGGAAAATATGCTAGGAAATCCAATTAGAACGATAGGAAGACGCGGGGTGTTGGATTATATCCGATCCATCGATGAAAGAATTAATACCACCTCCAATTTTAGGGTCAAGATATTATTGGTCTATGCACTGGCTTCCATAGGTATAAGCTTAATCATATCGATTATATTCTGGTTGAATATTGAGCTTGAAAAGAAGATGGGGGAATTATTTAGAATTTTATTGCTCATATTATACGGGATACCATTGATCTTCGTACTGAATTCTATATTTCCGAATGATAGCCTCTTTAAATTCATTTTGAGTTCGAGCATTATTTCCATACTCTATGCTATCTTGGCCATCAAGTATAAAGATAGGAAATTGATCGCTATCATATCATTATCATTATTTTTAATCGTGTTACTGGATTTATTGTCTAATGGATCTATAGCTAGATTCTCCATATTTAGCCATGATCCGATTATTGGGGCAAGATATTTTGGTATTGGAAATGAATTGATGGGGGTTTTTCTAGCAGCTACGACCATATCCGCTGGGATATTGTATAATAGATATGGCAATAGGATGATACCGATGATATTTTTAATATTTTCCGTTGCTGCGATAGCACATCCTAGGCTTGGAGCCAATGTAGGGGGGACCATTGCGATATTGGCCTCTACAATATATTTCGCCTCGGAGGCCATGGAGAAGCGATTGGGTTATAGAAATGCAATTACATCAATTGCTATAATGTTGATGGTTATCGCAATTACAGCATATATAGATATTAGATTGAATCCAAATCCTAGTCATCTAGGCAATAGCTTAATGCTGCTAAATGAGAGAGGGATTGGGATAGTTGAAAATATAATATATAGAAAACTTTCGATGAATTTAACATTGTTGAGAACATCTATCTGGACCAAGGTATTGTTGATCAGTATATTTACACAGATAGCCGCCATATATACAGGACAAAGGGAACTTAAGGCGTTAATGGATGGGTATATGGGCAAGGGAATTCTGAGCTGCGTAGTGGGAAGCATGCTGGGTTTTCTATTCAATGATTCAGGTATAATGCTTTCATCCATATCTATGAATCTGATTACTATATTTATATTATTTCATGTATTGGATAGCAAGGGAACCTATGTATAGCGGTGAATAGGGATGGATGCTGAAAACAACAGACATTCGGTGTATGGTATCGAAATCTGAACATGGCGGGTGAAATAGAATGGAAAGAGTTATGGGATTGGATATAGGGGACAAGACCATTGGCATAGCCATAAGCGATCCCCTATTGATTACTGCGCAGGGGCTTGAGACGATTGCAAGGAAGAACCTTAGAGAGGATATGGATCGGATCGATGATATTATCGAAGATTATAATATAACCAAGATGATAGTGGGCCTTCCAAAGAATATGAACAATACGATAGGTCCACAAGGGGAGAAGGTATTGAATTTTGTAGATAAATTGAGGGATAGGTTCGATATCATGGTCGTATTGGAAGATGAGCGATTGACTACCAAGGCTGCAGAGCGGATGCTGATAGAGGGGGATGTGAGTAGGAGGGGTAGAAGAAGGGTAATTGATAAGGTGGCTGCAACCTATATATTGCAAACGTATCTTGATAGGATAGGAAGGTGAGTGCATGGATGATATAATAACTCTATTGGATGAGATGGGGGATGAGAAAGATTTCAAGGTATTGGCGACCTTTGGATTGAACGATCTCGATTATGCCGCGTTATTACCATTGGAGGATCTAGATGAACCGATATATTTACTGAGAATTGAATACGATAGCCAAGGTCAATCCATATTGGTGGGTATAGATGATGAGGAGGAATTGGCCTATGTGATCGAGGCCTATGAGGAGATACAAGAAGAAAAATTACAATAGGTTTTCTTATAGTTGACAAAGAGTCTCTATATCGATATCCTATAGTATAGAAGAATAAGCGGGTGAAATTATGGGCATTGATATGGAGGATCTTAGGAAAAGGCTTAAGGAGAAGGGGCATAAGATGACCACGCAAAGACGCGTGATATTGGATGCGATCATTGAAAATCGCGATGAACACTTAACCCCGGAAGAGATTTATGATATCGTGAAGACCAAATATCCAGAGATCGGTATAGCTACAGTATATCGGACCTTGCAGCTTTTAGAAAAATTGAATATAATCTGTAGATTAAATTTTGATGATGGATATAATAGGTATGAATTAAATTATGATTCGGAAGAAGAGCAACACCATCATTTAATATGCTTAAATTGCGGAAGAGTAATGGAAGTTAAATTGGATCATTTGAAAAGCTTAGAAAAACAAATCGAAGATGAGAATGATTTTAAAGTTGTAGATCATAATGTAAAGTTTTTTGGATACTGCACTGACTGCCAATAATGAATCCCATTTTGGGATTCATTTTTTTAAGGGTATATCGCAATGTTTTTTAACGATTATATCTATCGAAAAATGGAGAAGTTAATAGGAAGAGGAGATGATAAAATGGCAACGGAGCCAGACAAGTTAAAGATTATTCCACTAGGTGGATTAGGAGAGATTGGTAAAAATATTACAGTTTTTGAATACAAGGATGATATTGTGATCATCGATTGCGGATTAAGTTTTCCGGATGATGAGATGCTTGGAATCGATTTGGTTATACCGGATATCAATTATCTATTGAAAAATGAGGATAAGATAAAGGGGATAGTATTGACGCATGGTCATGAGGATCATATTGGAGCATTGCCCTATGTGCTCAAGAGGTTGGATCTGCCGGTTTACGGAACGAGGTTAACCTTGGGGTTGGTGATGAATAGGTTAAGAGAACATAGGTTGAACAATGTGCGATTGAACGAGGTTCAAGCAAATGATCGGGTGAAGTTGGGTTGCTTCGATATAGAATTTGTAAAGACTAGCCATAGTATACCAGATAGCGTGGCGCTTGCTATCAACACACCAGTGGGCACGGTCTTCCATACGGGTGATTTCAAGGTAGATCTGACGCCCATAAACGATAATTATATAGACCTGCATAAGTTCGCTGAGATAGGTAAAAGAGGGGTTCTAGCGTTGATGGCCGATAGCACAAATGTGGAGAGGCCCGGATATACCATGTCCGAGAGGGTTGTGGGGGAAACCTTTAAAGATGTATTTCTGAAGGCCCCGGGGAGGATCATAATAGCAACCTTCGCATCCAATGTGCATAGGTTGCAACAGGCAATCGATGCGGCTGAATTGCATAATAAGAAGGTAATTGTTTCCGGACGAAGTATGATTAATACGGTAAATACGGCCAAAGAAATGGGGTATCTAAGGGTAAATGATGGCACTATAATAGATGTTAACCAGATGAATAGGTACCCGGATGATAGAATAGTGATACTGACCACTGGAAGCCAGGGCGAACCCATGTCAGCATTGACACGGATGGCATTTTCGGAACATAGGAGGATTGAACTAACACCAGGAGACTGGGTTATAATATCCGCTACCCCAATACCCGGGAACGAAAAGACGGTATCAAGCGTAATCAATAAGTTGATGGAGATTGGAACCAAGGTGATATATGAATCTACGGCCGAGGTCCATGTGTCGGGCCATGCCTGCAGGGAGGAACTAAAGTTAATCCATAGACTGATTAAACCAAAATTCTTCATTCCGGTGCACGGCGAACATCGACATCTGAAGCGGCATGCCGAATTGGCGCAGGAACTAGGCATGGCGGAGGAGGACATATTCGTCGCCGATAATGGGGCGGTTATTGAGTTTACCAAGGATTCCGGTGCGATCAATCAATATGTTCAATCGGGTAATGTATTGGTAGATGGTCTAGGGATTGGAGATGTGGGAAATATAGTATTGAGGGATAGGAAGCATCTATCGGAAGATGGATTGATAATAGTTGTGGTAACGATGAGTAGGCAAGAGGGCAAGGTAATTGCGGGTCCCGATATAATATCTAGAGGTTTCGTATATGTAAGGGAATCTGAGGACTTGCTGGATGAGGCTCGAATGGCAGTAAGGGATGCATTGCTCAAATGTGAAGAGAATCGCGTAACGGATTGGGCAAGTTTGAAATCAGCCATACGGGATGCGTTGAGGGGATATATCTATGACAGGATCAAGAGGAATCCGATGATACTCCCCATAATTATGGAAGTATAATCGATATTATCCTAGCATATGCTCGAGGTGCTAGGATAGTTTTTTTAAATTTAGTTTTAAATTATTTCTCATCAATGTTATAATATTGGGTAGGATATCGATGGTTTTCTATCTAGATCCTATTATTACAAAAACTATTTCATGGGGAGGAATTGATTTATGAGCTATGTCTATGATCAAGCCCACAATTTAGCAAGAGCTATTAAGGAATCAGAGGAATATAGAACCTATATGGAGAAAAGAAAAATAGTATATGGGGATGAAAAGAATAAGAATATGGTAGAGGATTTTAGACAGAGGATTATGAAGATGCAAATGGATCAGATGGCAGGAAAAGAGGTTGATCCAGAGGAAATTGAGAGGACCAATAATCTAGAAAATGTATTGATGCTCAACACATCGATAAATGAATTCTTCACGGCGGAGCTGAGGTTTTCCCAACTAGTCCAAGATATAAACGATATTATTGGGAAAGCTATAGAGATAGAGCAGGATTAAATAATATAAAGGCGGGGATCTTGTGGCGGGAAGTACAGATGCTAAAAGTGAAAGAAAAATTAAAAAGATCTATTGGATAATGGCATTTGTCGTATTATTATTCATATCATCCTTAATTATCTATTATATCAAGGCAGTTGAGGCGATTTCAGTTGATGATCCTAAGGTGGTGGAACTAGAGATACCTGAGGGTGCTAGTTCCAAGAGGATAGCCAATATATTGAAGGAGCGGGGATTGATAAGGAATGAACTGATCTTTCAGATAGTGGTGAGGATGAATGATATGTCGGCTAACCTAAAGGCTGGGCTCTATTCAATGGATACTGGAATGGATATAGATGATATAATTCAGGTATTGAGCGAAGGTGGCAAGAATAAAAATGTGTCGAAGGTTACCATTCCGGAAGGATATGAGATACGGCAGATAGCGGATGAACTATCCGAGATGGGTATGATAGATAGAGAGAAATTTTTAGAGCTGACCTCTAATAAGGAATATTTCGAGGATGATTATCCATTTCTGAAACAATTGGATGCAGGTTCCGGGCTAGAGGGGTATCTATTCCCATCTACCTATGAATTCTATGCGGATTCCACGGAAGATGATATAATTAGGAGGATGCTGGATCAATTTCAACAGGTATATGAGGAAAATATAGAGGAATATATGGATACTGTGGATCTATCCCTGAATGAGGTAATGACCCTAGCCTCCATTATCGAGAGGGAGGCAAAACGAGATGACGAAAGGGAATTGATATCCTCGGTATTTTATAATAGGTTGAAACAGGGGATGCTCCTACAATCCTGTGCCACCGTGCAGTATGCGTTGGAGGAGAGGAAGGAGGAGTTATCGGATAAAGATACCAGGATAGAGTCTGAATATAATACCTATATAAATAAAGGATTGCCTCCGGCCCCAATAGCTTCGCCTGGTAAGGGATCCATGATAGCGGCAATAAGGCCTGCGGATGGGGATTACCTATACTTCAGGACTAAGGAGGATGGAACAGGGGCTCATGTATTCTCAAGGACATATAGCGAACACCTAGAGGCAAATCCCAATAAATAATCTTATACAGATTAATACGTGGTTATCCACGTATTAATTTATGTAAAAAGGATGGAGAAATAGTTGAACAATATAAATAAAGGATATATTGATGAATATCTAAGTACAATGTTGCCGGAAAGCAATGGTTATTTAAAGGAATTGGAGTTATATGCAGAAGCGAATCATATTCCAATAATAGGGAAGGATATGGCCCAGCTATTGAGATTGTTGATAAAAATTCATTCACCTAGAAATATATTGGAGATTGGAACGGCTATAGGATATTCCGCGTTAATAATGGCGATGGCGGCTGGACGCGATTGCAATATAATCACCATAGAGCGGCAACAGGATATGGTACTATTAGCCAGGGATAATATAGCTAGGACGGAATATGCGAATCGAATAGAGGTGTTGAATGGGGTTGCGGAGGACATACTTCCTGACCTAGATAAGGGATTTGATCTAATATTTCTAGATGCTGCAAAGGGACAATATCTACAATTTTTCAACCATTGTAAGCATTTATTAAGGGATGGTGGACTGCTGATATCCGACAATGTATTGTTTAAGGGCATGGTGGCATCAGATGATTTGGTTGTTCGGCGAAAGAGAACGATAGTCAAGCGGATGAGGGAATATTTAAGCCATATAAGTAATCTAGACGGCTATGAATCGTGCATAATACCCATGGGGGATGGGGTAGCATTGACCTACAAGGAGGGATGTAGATTTGAATAAACCAGAATTACTAGCGCCCGCCGGAGACTTGGAAAAATTGAAAATGGCTATCCATTATGGAGCCGATGCCGTATATCTAGGCGGGGAGCAGTTTGGGCTAAGAAAGACATCTAAAAACTTTACCCTCGATGAGATGAAAGACGGAATAGAATTTGCCCATCGAAGGGATAAAAAGATTTATGTAACCATGAATATAGTTCCTCATGATGAGGATTTAGAAGGATTGGATGATTATGCTAGGCGTTTATATGATATAGATGTGGATGGGGTGATCGTATCAGATCCCGGCATATACTCTATAATAAATAGGACGGTGCCAGAATTGCCAATTCACATCAGCACGCAGGCCAGTGTTACCAATTATGAAACCATTATGTTCTGGTATGGGCTGGGGATTAGAAGGATAGTGCTAGCAAGGGAACTATCCCTAAGCGAAATTGGCAGCATAGTAGACAGGGTTCCCGATGATTTGGAGATTGAAACATTTGTACATGGGGCTATGTGTATATCCTATTCCGGGCGATGCCTACTCAGTAATTACATGGCTGGGAGGGATGCTAATAGGGGGGAATGTGCACATCCCTGTCGATGGAAATATAACCTGGTCGAGGAGAAAAGACCGGGTGAATTTTATCCCGTATATGAGAATGAAAGGGGGACCTTCATATTCAATTCCAAGGATCTGTGCATGATCGAGTATATTCCGGAATTGATTCAAACCGGCATTGGGAGCTTTAAGATAGAGGGAAGGGTTAAGAGTTCCTATTATGTGGCAACTGTTATTCGTTCCTATAGGGCCGCAATAGACGAATATCTCGCGGACCCTGAAAATTATATATTCGATCCGATATGGTTGGATGAAATTAAAAAAGCTAGCTATCGGGATTTTACTACGGGGTTCTATTTCGATAGGCCCACCGGAAAGGATCAGGTATCTAAAACTAGCTCCTATATTAGAAACTATGATTATATAGGACTCGTTTTAGATTATGACGAGGATGCCAAGATTGCAACTATTGAACAGAGGAATAGAATGTTTATCGGGGATAGAATTGAAATCTTCGGTCCGAATAGGAAGCATTTTACTCAATCCATAGATGAGATGTGGGATGAGGATGGAGACAGGATAGAGGTGGCCCCACATCCACAGCAGATAATCAAGATGAAAATGGATCATAGGGTGCAGAATTGGGATATGCTTCGTAGAAGTAGGGAAACGGAATAGTAAAATAGCCATATTAAATTAAATGATTACCCCATCATTTGGTAATACTAATTATCAATGGATGGGGGTTTTTTTATGGCAAGGATGAGAAAGTCTATATTGCGTAATAGGATACTAAAGATGGTACTTCTTTCCGCATTTATATTCACCCTACTAATCGCGAGGTTATATTGGATCCAGATAATCAATCACGAGTCCCTAAGGGTGCAGGCCTTGAAACAGAGGGGGGAGGAGATAAGACTGGCCCCAAATAGGGGGATTATATATGATAGGAATCTAATTCCATTGACCAATAGGAAGAAGGTGATAACGGGATTCTTCTTTAAGGAGGAGATCGAATCGGATCCCGTATTAAGGGATGCGATTATGAAGAACAGCGGGATGAATGCCTTACAATTGGATGAATATATAGAATCCAAGGGGACCATTGTGGATATACCTCTGACATCTAGAACATTAGATGTCAACGATCAGAGATTTTTTATGGCAAATAGAATCGAAAGGTACGATGATATCAATATATTATCCCATGTAATTGGACATATAAATAAAAGTGAAAATAGAGGGGAGGCGGGTATAGAGAAGGTCTATGATGAGGTATTGTG
>JAAYRM010000081.1 GCA_012518745.1 Tissierellia bacterium | reverse complement strand
GGAAATATTATAAGGGTAGGAGAATGATATGAATATACTTTTTGTTTGTACAGGCAATACCTGTAGAAGTCCTATGGCCGCTGCATTATTACAGGAGATGGCTAGGAAAGAGGGTATAGAAATGCGGATCAAATCGGCCGGGATATTCGCACAACCTGGGCAAGGGGCTGCCCAAACTACTATTGAAGCGTTAAAGGAAGATGGGATAGATATAAGAGGGAAGCATAGCACCAACCCTATATCCATGGATTTGCTAGAGGAGGCCGATATAATATTGACCATGAGTAAATCCCATAAGGAATCCCTTATAGCCAATTTTGATTCCATAGGGGAGAAGGTATTCACTCTAAGGGAATATGCCTATGGGGTGGAAGGCGATATTGAGGATCCCTTTGGGGGAAGTATAGAGGTATATAGAACCGCAAGGGATGATATAAAGCGAGCATTACAGGAGATAATAAGTAGGAGGAGATACGATGAGAGTCGGAATAGGTAGCGATCACGGCGGTTTTGAATTAAAGGAGTATATAGTGGAATACCTACGGGAAAACGGGATTGAATATAGGGACTATGGAACCAATTCACCCGATTCCGTGGATTATCCGGACTATGGCAAGAAGGTAGCTGATGGAATTATATCTGGAAAAATAGATAGGGGCATAGTAGTATGCGGTACCGGAATAGGCATATCCATTGCATGCAATAAGGTGAAGGGGATAAGGGCTGCCCTCTGCAGCGATACCTATTCAGCTAGGATGAGCGTAGAGCACAATGATGCCAATATCCTAGCATTGGGCGGAAGAGTCCTGGGAAGGGATCTCGCCATAGAGATAGTATCCACATGGCTGAATGCCGAGTTTGAAGGCGGAAGGCATGGTAGGAGGATAGAGAAGATATCCGGTATGGAATGCTAGACTAGGGTATAATTGGGAGGAATTAACGTTATGAGCAGAGTCGTAATATTGGATCATCCATTGATCAAGCATAAACTAACATTTATCAGGGATAGAAATACGGGTTCAAAGGAATTCAGGGAATTGGTGAAGGAGGTCTCCATGTTGATGGCCTATGAGGTCACGAGGGATCTACCCTTGGTTGAAATAGAAATAGATACCCCCGTCACTAGGACCAAATCCAAGATTATATCGGGGAAAAAGCTGGGCATAGTGCCGATATTGAGGGCTGGATTGGGCATGGTAGATGGGATGTTGAATTTGCTACCGGCAGCCAAGGTGGGGCATGTGGGTCTATATAGGGATCCGAACACATTGAAACCGGTCGAATACTATTCTAAACTGCCCCAGGATGTGGAGGAGAGGGATTTAATAGTCCTAGATCCGATGTTAGCAACGGGTGGTTCTGCAGTAGCCGCTATAGATTTTTTGAAGGGGAAAAATCCCAATTCCATAAAACTGGTAACATTGATCGCAGCCCCAGAGGGAATAGATGCGATGGAAAGAGCCCATCCCGATATAGATATATATGTGGCCAATATAGATGAAAGATTGGACGACGATGCCTATATAGTACCTGGATTGGGAGATGCGGGAGATAGGCTATTTGGAACCAAATGATATATTCGGGGAACCAGCATGAAGGAGTGGAAAACCTATGGACAATAATATAGCAATACCATTTATAATATCTGCCGCCATATCCTTCCTCATAACCCCCGTGGTGAAGAGGATAGCAATTATCTGCGGGGCTATGGATATGCCCAAAGATGATAGGAGGATACACAAGAGACCCATGCCATCGATGGGGGGCTTAGCCATATATATATCGATAGTATTGGTATCCCTAATATTCATCCCAATGGATAGGAGCCTATTAGCTACTATCATTGGAGGAACGGTGATATTGGTTTCGGGAATAATAGATGATATATGGGATTTAAGTCCCAAGGGTAAGCTATTGTTTCAAATAGCAGCAGCCATAGTATTAATATTGGGGGATGTACGGATAATGGGCATTACCAATCCATTCAGCAAAACGCTCGAGATAATACCATTGAATAGTCTTTCTATTCCCATAACCATATTCTGGGTGGTGGGAATTACCAATACCGTGAACTTAATAGATGGATTGGATGGGTTGGCAGCGGGAGTCACGATGATAGCTAGCCTATCCTTTCTGATGGTTGCTATTAGATTTGGTTATATTTCTATCATAATAATGTCCGCGACTGTAGCGGGTGCTTGCCTTGGATTCCTGCCATATAATTTCAATCCGGCAACCATATTCATGGGTGATACGGGTGCGCTTTTTTTAGGGTTCATACTATCCGCCCTTTCCATAGAGGGGGTTATGAAATCCGTAGCCACCATCGCCATAGTGGTGCCAATACTCATACTTGGGGTTCCCATATTCGATACAACCCTAGCTATATTTAGGAGGCTATTAAGTGGGAGGTCCATAGCGGAAGCCGATGATGGGCATCTACACCATAAACTACTTAGAATGGGCTATTCTCAGAGGAAGACGGTTATAATACTATATATAATTAGTGCGATATTTGGATTATGTGCCACCCTAATCGCTAGGATCAATAGCAAGGGGGCCGTGATACTGTCAACCATGGTATTTGCAGTCGCGCTGCTATTAGCCAATGAGCTAGGTCTAATTGGAAGTAGGAGGTGAAACCCCCGAGGATAGCCTAATCGATATAAGGATAATAAATAAATTAACGAGATAGGATCTTACAAAGAGGATTGTTTTACAAGCCTAAGGACATATTTCCCTAATATTCATACCTTTATGAGAATTGGGGATTTTTCATACCAGTTTTTCATTAAATTGGATGATGTTTTTGGGAATTGAAGCTTGCATTACAGACAAAAAAGATATATATTATATAGTAGGGTAATTTTTTTGAAAATATTTAATATAATACAAGGGGCAGGCTGTTAAAAAAAACACAAGCAATCGAATGAGAACATAACTGGGATGATATATCATATAGAATCACATGGGAAATTCAATTTTATCTGAAAACAACTTGCAAACAATTCCAAATATTTATATAATAGAAGTACAATGATATTTTTTAAACAAGCCAAGGTTACAATGCAATATTATCCCATATTAAAGGTGGTGATGCAATGGCAAAAGAAGCGATACATGCTGTCAAAACAGCAGAAGAGGAAGCTAGAGGAATTGTGCAAAAGGCGGATCAGCGGGCAGCCGATACAAAGCAGGAGGCAATTGCTGAAGCCGAAAGGAAGTACCAAGAGATAATAAAGGGGGCGAAGGAAGAGGGGGAAAGGATCAAGGAGGAGGCCTTATCAGAGGGAAAGTCTATATCCGAACCAATAATTGCTAAGGGATTGGAAGAGGCGAAGGCAATAACATCCATGACTGATGAGGAATTGGACTCAGCTGTTAATATTATTATTGAGAGGATTGTGAATGCAGATGGCAATAGTTAAGATGAGTAATTTCAATCTATTTGCTTTTGATTCAAACAGAGATGATCTTCTCCATGAACTCCAAAGATTTGAGTACGTTCACTTCGTAGATCTCGATGAAGATGAAGAGTTAAAGGAAGAGGGGCTTAAAAATGTAACCGTCCCTGAGAGCATAGTGGAAACGGATGAAAAGATTGCTAGGGTTAGACATGCTATTGATATCCTACAAAAATATCATCCGGAAGAGACGGGCTTAAAGGCCATGATAGATGGTATGCCCAATTATACCTTTGAGGAGCTGGAAAGAAAGGCCTCTGAGGTGGATTATCTTCCCGTATTCGAAAAACTTGAGGGGTTTGCATCAGAAGTAGATAGGATTGAGGAGGAGGAAAACCGACTAAATGCCTCAAAACAAGAACTTGAAAATTGGACAGGATTAGGGTATCCAATTAAAGACTTAAGGACTTTCGAACAATCCGAACTATTTATAGGTGTCCTACCTATAAAGCTTGGGGATAAATTGAACGAAGAATTGGTAGGGCTAGAGTATAGCCATGTTGAAACCATAGGCGAAGATGATGAGCATATATATCTATTCGCTTTAACCTCCAAAGATGAGGCGGATGAACTATATGAGATATTGAGGGGTAGCAGTTTCTCCATAACGGAACTAACAGGTGACGGTACACCTGAGGAGGAAATCGATGCTATCGATGTAAAATTAGCTCAATTAGCCGAGGAGAAGGAGGAAGTAGAAGATTCCATAATATCGCTATCCGGACATCTACCACAATTCGAAGTGGTATATGAATATCTGGTGAATAGAAGGCTAAGACTATCGGCCTCGGAAAATTTCTTGGCCACTGAAAGGGTTAACCTAATCAAGGGCTATATCCCAACTGATATGGAAAAGGAATTTACCAATGCGATAGAGAATTCTGGATTGGATGCCTACTATTTGGAGGTAGAAAAAGCCGACAGGGATGATCCAGAGGTACCGGTTCTACTAGAAAACTCTAAATTCACACAGGTTTTCGAATCCTTAACTAGTATGTATGCATTGCCTAGATATAATGAGGTGGATCCCACCCCATTACTGGCCCCATTTTATCTGATATTCTTCGGGATGATGGTGGCGGATATGGCATATGGTCTCATCATGTTGGTTGCAACATCTATAGTGCTTAAGAAAGCCAATCTAAAGGATGATACTAGGAAATTCATCAGGTTTTTCTTCTATCTGAGTTTCTCCGTAATAGCATGGGGAGCATTATATGGTTCATTTTTAGGAGATATGTTACCCATAAGGGGATTGGTAGATCCAGCAGAACAGTATCAAAGCATACTGGTACTATCGATATTCTTCGGTTTGATTCACCTATTCTTCGGATTGGGAATTAACGCCTATATGCATATCAGGGATAAGAGGTATCTAGATGCAATTGCAGATGCCGGGGTTTGGTATATGTCCCTAACTGGAGCCATAGGTTTGATACTGGCTATGTTCGTACCGGTGCCAGCTATCCTCGCAACCATAGCTAAATGGGTTATGATAGCAGGTCTGGTAGGAATAGTACTAACTGGTGGCAAGGATGTCGATGGTGTAGGAGCTAAGATAGGGGTAGGTATCTATGAACTATATGGAATTTCCGGGTATGTAGGGGATTTCGTATCCTATTCCAGGTTGATGGCTCTGGCACTTTCTGGTGGCTTTATAGCAGCTGCGGTCAATATGATAGCGGGAATGCTATTTGAAATTGGAGCCATTGGAATAATATTTGGGGTAATTATAATAATATTTGGTCAATCCCTGAATATATTTTTAAGTCTATTGGGAGCCTATGTGCATACCTCAAGGCTTATATATGTTGAATTCTTTGGGAAGTTCTATGAAGGTGGAGGAAAGAAGTTCAATTTGTTTAGAAGTAAACCAGAATTTATTAATTTAAAATAGTTGGGGGGAAATGTAAATGACATTTTCAGAATTTTTGGTATCACACGGTGGAGTATTCTTTGGTGGACTTGGTGTAGCGTTCGCAGTAATGTTTTCAGGTATAGGATCCGCAACGGGTTTAGGTATTGTAGGTCAGGCAGCTGCAGGTTTGATAATCGAAGAACCGGAGAAGTTTGGTAGGACTCTAGTATTTCAGCTTCTACCAGGTACCCAAGGGTTATATGGATTTGTTGTTGGATTGATGATAGTTGGACAGTTGACGATAGATATGCCGTTAATTCAAGGGCTATATCTATTTGCAGCTTCACTTCCGGTAGGATTTGTAGGCTGGGGTTCGGCCATAGCACAAGGTAAGGCTGCGGCAGCAGGTGTTACAGTACTTGCTAAGAACGAAGATGAGCAGACAAAGGGCTTAATATATGCGGTAATGGTAGAGACCTACGCATTGTTGGCCTTTGTTATGTATCTAATCATTGCCAATGCGATAGTTTTTTAAATAAGTTAAGGATGTGAAATGATGTCAAACTTAGAGAATCTAACACGAAAAATACTCGACGAGGCAAAGAGCCAGGCGAGTGTTATCGATGAGGAATCAAAAAGGGCTAATGACAGCATAATCGATTCCAGAATTAGGGAGGCCGAAGGTGAAAAAAGAAGAATTCTCAATAGGGCAACATCGGATGCGGACCTATTGAAGGAGAGGACCATCTCTAATGCGGAGCTTAAAGCTAGAAATGAAAAATTAGGGGCTAAGCAGCAGATTATCGATAGGGTATTCAATATAGCAGAAGAGCGGCTGAATAACCTAGATGAAGG
>JAAYRM010000080.1 GCA_012518745.1 Tissierellia bacterium | reverse complement strand
TAAATAGTTTATATTAACTAGCTCGGAGATGTTTTCTATATTATCGGCTATCTCCCTGTCCTTCACCAATTTGCTAATCATATATCCATTACCATAATTGACGAAATCATAGGTTGCCTTTATCCACTTGGATATTTGAAATAGTGGATTTAGATCTACTATTGGAGCATATTGCATATCCGCACTAGCTTCAAGCATCCCATAATATAATCCTCTTAGTCTTATATTCCTATGTCCCAAGGTTTGGATGAAATCCATCATCAGGTACATAAAGAGGGGGATGGACCTAAATGAATGGGTTATATCTAAGTATATTTCGTCATCATAATCTAGTGTATCTATTATCTTCATAAATAGATCGAAGTTTTGCCATAGCTCATCTTTATCCAATCCATATCTTATCAAGATGGGCAATGAACCACCACTGGCATTAATATTGTTTTTCTTTAGATACCTATCCACCGAATCCATGGTTCTTCTTAATATCCGCTTATCTATTAATGCTTCCTTGCTATTAGAGCTGCTAGATAGTTCGCCCAATTCCACCCAATGTTCTATATCCAATTCCTCTCCCGCTTCTTCAGTGAAATATCTATATATTTCTTCCCACATTGATTTTGCAGTACCCACAAATATTATTCTATCCACAGTCAAGTGTTCTGCTATAGCTGCTGAAATAAAGGATGTTTCATAAAATTTATCGTCTCCATCGAATTTATACCGGGCCAACCCATATTCCCTTATTCCCATTTTCCTACCAGTGCCAATAGGTGATATAAGTATCTTCGCCATATTAACCTCCTCAAATCAACTACAGATCTATTTTTATCCACCCCAAAACCCTGCTATATCTATCGCCATCTAGTTCAAACGTTCGGGTTTTCGGAAAATTCTCAATATCCCTCTTAGCTTCGTTTCGCCTATTATATCTAGCAATCATACTCTTTAGATCATTATTAGCCAATGCAATCCCTATTGTATTTTCGAAAAAAGTTTTCCCCGCCCCTATCCTAATAATTGCACCATTATTTTCTTGTTTCATTTTCAACACATCCTGCCTAAGTTCATGATAAATGTTAATAATTGGATAGATATCGGGAGTCCTGTTTCTTTCCAATTCCCTTATTTCTCTTTCTATGCCTCGCAAATAAAATTCATTCAACATAGACAGGATTTTCTTCATCCCATCCGGATTAAAATAATCAAATCTAGAATCGAAATTCCCCTTGAGATCAATCGAAAAACTGAAATTGGAACCCGGTTTAATCGCCTCCAGTATTACAGGCATATCCTCTCTCTTTTTGACTAAATTGTACCTTACGGTTTTTGTCACTTCTATATTTGAACCATCTATCAAATTCGTGTCAGAGATGGAGAGGTACTTAAAGTGATCATCTGAAAAGCTACCAAATACATCCTGTCCAATGTATGGACTATTTCCCCTAGGCCTTATCCCTTCCCCATGTATATGGTGATATAAGATCGCTGTTCTTATAGCACCCTT
>JAAYRM010000079.1 GCA_012518745.1 Tissierellia bacterium | reverse complement strand
TCCCGGGAGGCTGGTTCCCACAATATTGTCCCGATGTCAGGTTGTTAAATTTCATCCTGTGGAAAGTAGCAGAATTACGGAGCTCCTGATGGCAAGATACAATAGGACATGGGAAGAGGCCAATTTTATAGCGCATTTTACAAAGGGATCCGTCGGTAGATCCATTCAAATAGCTGAATCCCCCGATTTTGAAACGAATCGGCATAAGATTATAGAGCTGATCGATAGGGTTATCGCTGGAGATAGAATGGATATATTTACTGCTAGGGACTTTTTCCTCGATAACAAGGAGGCGATAGAGGATGTCTTGGATATAATGCTCTATTGGTTCAGGGATTTAGCTATATATAAGGAGACTGGCGATTCAGGGCTTATAATAAATATGGATAGTATATCCCTATTATCCAAACAATCCTATTTAGGTATGGACAGGATTAATGATATAATAGAAGGCATAATGGAGGCAAAGGATAATGTACTAGGGAGTATCAATTATCAATTATCGATAGAAACCATGCTTCTAGGTATGCAGGAGGTATAAATTTATGACTACTGTTGTAGGTATAAGGTTTAAAGAGGCGGGGAAAATATATTATTTTGATCCAGATGATCTTGATATAAAAAAACACGACCATGTGGTGGTAGAAACGGCTAGGGGGATAGAATATGGATATGTAGCCGTGGGATCTAAACAGGTGGCGAAAGAGGAGATCGTGCCCCCATTAAAAAAGGTTCTTCGGATAGCCGAAAGGGAAGATATAGAGATCCATAAGGATAATAAGGCCAAGGCCATAGAGGCCCTTCATATCTGTGAGAAAAAAATAGCAGAACATGGACTTGAGATGAGGCTAATAGATGTGGAATATACCTTTGATAACAATAAGGTTATATTCTATTTTACTGCCGATGGTAGGGTGGATTTCAGGGAATTGGTTAAGGATCTAGCAGCCATATTCAGGACTAGGATAGAGCTGAGGCAGATAGGTGTAAGGGATGAGGCCAAGATGGTAGGGGGCTTAGGTCCATGTGGAAAGGCCATCTGTTGTACTACATTTCTAGGGGAATTTGAACCCGTATCCATCAAGATGGCAAAGGAGCAGAGCCTATCCCTCAATCCGGCCAAGATATCGGGGCTTTGTGGGAGATTGATGTGCTGTCTGAAGTACGAACAGGAGGCCTATGAGGAAATTTTGAAGGGGATGCCGGAGGTAGGAACTATAGCGATAACCCCTAAGGGAAAGGGCACTATAATAAGGACCCATACCATAGTAGAGAGGGTAGAGGTAAGAATAAGGATGGATGATGACACCGATGAGGTATATGGTTATGGAATAGATGAGATAACCATTACGGATGAAATAGATCCAAGATATATGAATGGATCGGCAGAGACACAGCAATGTAATGGACAATGTCCTAGTAATTGTAAAAAAAATAACAAATAGACGAATAAATGCCCAAAACCTCTTTTATTGTACCCAGAAATCTGTTAATATAAAAGAGTATAGAGATGTGTTCTGGGGGGGGTGAAACATTTGGCATATGTAATAGATGATACCTGTATTGCATGTGGAGTTTGTGAGGCAGAGTGTCCAACAGGAGCTATTTCAGAGGGCGATGATATATTTGTTATAGACCCCGAAACATGTATAGATTGTGGTGACTGCGCTGCTGTATGTCCTACGGACTCAATTCATCCAGAGTAATGCAACAATTAAAGGGCCCTTATCTAGGGCCTTTTTTATTAATATAGTATAATAAGATGGATAATATACGAGGAGAATAGATATGGAAGCTGGAATTCTTTACATATGTCCTACTCCCATAGGTAACCTGGCGGATATTACAATTAGGGCCTTGAGGGTGTTGGAGAAAGTAGATCTAATAGCGGCCGAAGATACCCGGCATACGATGAAATTATTGAACCATTATGAAATAAAAAACCGCCTTATATCCTACCACGAGCATAATGAAAGGGATAGGGCGGAATTGTTAATCCAAGAACTGAAGGCGGGGACTGATATAGCCCTCGTTACCGATGCGGGAATGCCGGGAATATCGGATCCGGGGCAGCATTTAATTCAATTGGCCATAGAACATGGAATGGAGGTTACATGTCTTCCGGGGACTACGGCTTCCATTACGGCATTGGTGCTCTCGGGTCTCCCCACTAATAGGTTTGTATTCGAAGGCTTTCTATCCTCCAGAAGAAAGGATAGAATTGGGGAATTAGATGGGTTGAAGGATGAAGATAGAACCATAATACTCTATGAATCACCACATAGATTGGTAGGGCTTTTGGAGGATTTAAAGCAAGTATTTGGGAATAGGCGGCTTTCAATATCTAGGGAGCTGACCAAGGTGCATGAGGAAACCTTCCGGGGGGATATAGATGAATGCCTGGAAAGATTTCAGGACATAACCCCTAGGGGTGAATTTGTATTGGTATTGGATGGAGCAGAAGTGATTGCAAAGGATCCATTCGAAGATATTGCATTGGAGGATCATATACAATCCTATATAGATGAGGGCTTATCCAAGAGGGATGCGGTGAAAAAGGTGGCCGAGATGAGGGATCTACCTAGGAATTTAGTATATAGGGCAAGTATTGATAAGGGAAAAAAATAAGAATACCCGTATGATTCGGGTATCCTCATATTATCCTCTCAATTCTTGCTGGCATGCTGGACAAATATTCTTTCCTTTAAAGCTCGATACGTCCTTGGCCTGTCCACAAAATATACATGCAGGATCATATTTTTTAAATACGATGTTCTCTCCATCTACGAATATCTCCAAAGCATCCTTTACATCTATATCTAGGCTTCTTCTTAATTCTATAGGTATGACGATTCTACCTAATTCATCGATTCTTCGTACAATTCCTATTGATTTCATGACAGCGCCTCCTAAATTGATATTGTTACGATATTCGACAATTTATATAAACAGATAATACCATAGTTTACAATAAAGTTCAACTATATGGGAAACGATATTACTATTAATTGCCTAAAAAGGGGTGAAAAGGTAGTGTATAGTATCGATAATGGGCTAAGGGAGACCATATCTCAGGTAAATGCGATCCTATCAACAAGGTATAGGGATATACTATCTCTGGATAGGAAGACTTTTAGAAGTTTTATCGATGAAAACGTAGGGACTATGGGCACAATTCGTAGACTTAGCAATGAGGATATGGTCCTATGTGCTAAGCGGGGTGGAATACTAGGGGTTGATGGCTCAAATAATCGAATGGGGGGAGCATATCCCCATTTCGTAGAGGTATATCAGGGGCTAGCACTGTCTAGCATCCACTGCGATAGACCTATCTTCAGGACGGATTTTTATACCCCAATAGATTCTAGGGAAACGGATAATCCATTGGAGGATTCACCTGCAGGAGAAGAATCCATAAGAAAAAGAAAACTCTCTGCGATCGAAGTTGAGGCGGCATTAGAAGGGGTTAGGCAATTCAACCCACATGTGGTGATAATGGATGGTTCCTTAATTCGATACAATATAGAATGTTCCGATAGGTGGATAGCACTCAGGGAGGAATGTGAGCGAAGAGGCATTATAATCATTGGGATTATAGAGGATATTAAGACCTCGATAATAGGAGATCTATTGCTGGAGCATGGATTATTGGATACTAGGAGGCATTTTTATGACAGGGAATTGTTATATGGCCTATTGGAATATGGCGAGACGATTTCGATCATGAAGGGGGCAACAAAGAAGAGCGATGAGGGATTCTCCACCCTATTTATGAGGAGTTCCCAATCCCCATCGGTAATAGGGGTGGATATCCTGGATAGCCAAGAGGAAGAGCTGGAGTATATGGCAAGGCTGGTGCTCAGTCTGACTCCGAAGGATGGTAGAGGGGTTCCCCTGTGGTTGGATATAGTAGATAGAGAGGTAAGGATTCCAAACCAGATGATGAGGGGACTATTGGAATCGTATCTGGATAGGGAGATACTGGAGTTGTTTTTCATACCGGAGAGGGATAAGAGAACGTTCTAGGAGGGATATATATGAAGGTAGTTGGAATCACTACGCAGCAGGAGGTATATGTGGGTTCCAAGGATAGAAATTTTAGAATAAATGAATTTTTAATGGTAATGGATCCCCATCAGGGGGATTTGATAGGAGAGGTAGTGGAGGCCAAAACCTATAATAAGTATATACCCCTGAGTATTCATGGTGACCTCACGGATAGCTCTGTGTTAGAATCCCTAAAGGCCATAGGATACAATATAGAGGAGGATACCATATATATAGCTAAGATAAGGCTTCTAAACGAGGCGCTGTATCCGATAGAGACGGGCTCCAATGTGAGGACCCCGGTTTTCCATGAAGTTGAGGACCTGATGGTTCAATCCGATGCGGAGGAGGGGTTGGTACTAGGGGTGATTAGGAATACGGATCAGATGGTAGATGATATGGATGCGAAGTATAGGGATCTATTATATACTTTTGAAGATGGGAAGCTATTCAAGCAGAGGGATATCCCATATATATTCAATATAAAGGATATGCATCAATACCCTCATATTGGCGTATTCGGAGGATCTGGGTCCGGTAAATCCTTTGGCTTGAGGGTAATCCTAGAGGAGCTCATGAAATTGAATATCCCCACCATAGTATTGGATCCCCATTTCGAGATGGATTTCTCTGAGACCGGGGACTATATGGATGGGGATGAAGGCGATATATATGGGGATAGATTTAAATGTATGCAGGTCGGGTTTCATATAGGGGTTAGATTTGAGGACCTTTCGACCCAGGATATAAAAAATCTATTAGATGCCTCTGGGAAACTGACGGATTCCATGAGCAATGTGGTAGATATATTGTTTAAGAGAAGGGATTCCTATAATAGCTTTCTCAATAGGCTCAATATGTTAGTAGAGGCGCAGGAGGAGGGTTCCCTCGATAGGATAGATGCTAGGATAGCGGGGGCTACATCGGATTTGGAGAGGGAGGGATGGCGGAAGAGGAAGGAGATTTACCTGAGCTATGATAATATATGTCCTTATAGCTCGGTGCGTGGAATACTATGGAGACTATATCGATTGAACAATGAGGGGATATTTAGCAAGGATATAAAGCCCATAGAGGAAGGGTTACATATGGGCAAGCTTATGGTGATCCAGGGTAGTACCAGGATACTCCAAGTATTTAGCACCTATCTACTAAATAATCTATATGGAAAGAGGCGGGATTATAAGGATGCATTATATAAACAGGGCGTTGCTGACTACTTTCCTCCATTTATAATAGTAACAGATGAGGCCCATAACTTTGCACCCAAGGGATACGATTCCCCATCTAAATCCATATTAAAGGAGATCTCCCAGGAGGGCAGAAAATATGGTTCCTTTTTAATATTGGCTACCCAAAGACCAACCCTATTGGATGAAACCATAACCGCCCAATTGAATACCAAGTTCATATTCAGAACCGTAAGGGCATCGGATATACAGACCATCAAGGAGGAAACGGATATAACGGAGGAGGAGTCTAGGAGGCTTCCCTATTTAAGAACTGGGGATGTATTTATATCTCAAGCCTCCATGGGTAGGACCATATTTTCCAGGATAAGAGCGGCTATTACCACCAGCCCTCATACGGAGAATCCGTTTGATGAGCTCAGGGGCAAGGTGGAAGAGGATGATGAAAAATTTCTAGAGATCATAAGGGACAAACTACCCATCAATGGAGATGATCTCATAAACGTGATAAAAGAGATAGAAGAGGATGCGGCAATTACCTATTCATTCGAACATTTTAAAAAGAAATTGGATTATCTAGTTGATAAGGGATATATTCAAAAGGAAAAAACCCCATTTTTCGATATCTATAAATAAATATTATTCAAATCCCTTTCATATATTGCATATGAAAGGGGTTTTTTTATGCTCAATACAATTTGGTTTTTGATGATATTTGTTGGAATCGTATATGGGATTATAACGGGGAATATAGAGGTGATAAACGATGCGATCCTAGGGGAAGCGGGGGAGGGGGTAACCCTTACGATAAGCCTAATTGGGATTATGTCGCTCTGGCTAGGCATAATGAATATAGCTGAAGAATCTGGACTCATGAATAGCATATCCCAGGTGTTTAGGCCCGTAGTAAGGATATTATTTCCCAAGATACCTAGGGGGCATCCAGCCGAAAGGTGGATTTTGATGAATTTTATCGCCAATATGCTCGGGATGGGGAATGGCGCCACCGCATTTGGACTTAAGGCTATGAAAGAGCTGGATAGTTTAAATCCGCATAGGGGTAGGGCCACCAATTCTATGGCCATGTTCTTAATAATCAATATGTCTGCATTGCAATTAATACCCCTGACCATAATAAAGCTCCGATACGACTATGGTTCTAGCAATCCTACTGCAATAGTGGGCCCCACTATATTGGCTACAACCCTATCGACCATCGTAGCGATAATTGTAGGAAAGCTATTTGAGGGGGGAAGATCATGATAGATATAGTATCCAAGGGGATAGTACCCATTATAATATTGACAATAATAGGGCATGGTTACGTGAAGGGAGTGGATATATATAGTGCCTTTATAAAGGGGGCTGGTGAGGGGTTGAAAACCGCTATAAGGATTATGCCCTATCTAATAGCTATCCTCATAGCCATAGGGATATTTAGGGGTTCTAGTGCATTGGAGATGTTTACCGATCTATTGAGGCCTATAACCAATTTACTTGGTATCCCGGAGGAGATAGTACCATTGATAATGATAAGGCCTATATCCGGAAGCGGAGGGCTGGGGATAGTGAGGGATATAATAGGCAATTACGGGCCGGATTCCTTTCCCGGGTGGGTGGCAGCGATAATGATGGGTTCATCGGAAACCATATTCTATACCATAGCATTATATTTCGGATCGATAGGCATAAAAGATCATAGGCATACATTGAAGGCAGCCTTGATATCATATGCTATCTCCATATTCATTACCATATTTATATCTGGCCTATATTATTGATTAAATATAGGGACTGATGATAGAAATTGGGTACTAGATTAATATGAACACCTATATCTAGGGAGGCGATTTTATTATGGCAAAGGTACTATTCTATGGAATGACCGGTGAAAAGATGTGCTTTCAACATATTCTATTGAATGCATTGGAGCTACATGCATCAGGAACAGAGGTAAGGATAATATTTGAAGGTGCATCGGTGGGATTAGTCCCCATATTTGAAGGGGAAAACAATCTCCTGTATGCGAAGGCCAGGGAAGCGGGGCTTATAGTGGGGATTTGCTTGGCGTGTTCGAGGGCATTGGGTGTATATGATGAAAATTTAGCCACCGGGTTGCCTATGTTGGATGATATGTCCGGTCATGCGGGCATGGGGGATTACATAAGAAGGGGCTATGAGGTCATAAGCATGTAGCCGGTCCGAGACAAGCCTAGAATCCTTAAAATTCTAGGCTTGTTTTTATTAGATTGAATTTTGAAGATCCACCACACATTATCGTGATTTTAATCATGAGTTGGTGGCGATTTTGATCTATATCAAGGTTTAATTAAAAGGTATGGGATAATATATAGATACAGGATGAACGAAGTATAGAATATGAAATCATATAAGGAGGAAGAGATGCAAAGATTTATTTTTAAGAACAAGAACTCTATTACTTTAATAAATGGCCTTCTAATAGCCATAGCCTTCATCAGCAAATGGGCAATGGGGAATGAGATTATCTTTATGTGGGCGTTGGTAGTTGCCTCGATCCTAGGAGTGGCACCTATTGCCATCCAGGCATATCAGGCGCTGCGGGTGAAGGTGGTAAGCATAGATGTTTTGGTTACAATTGCTGTTGGTGCTGCGTTCTTGATTCAAAATTTTGAGGAGTCGGCTATCGTTACATTTCTATTCCTATTCGGTGCTTATCTGGAGCAGCGTACATTGCATAAGACAAGGTCAGCCATTAAGGAGTTAACCGAGATGGCACCGGAAAGTGCTCTAAGGCAGATGGAGGATGGCGAATTTGAAGAGGTTGAAGTGGATGATGTGGATATAGGGGATGTATTACTTGTTAAAACCGGGGCTAAGGTTCCAGTTGATGGAACGGTGCTATCGGGTGAGGGTAGTATCAACGAGGCAAGTATCACAGGGGAATCCATTCCAGTTGGAAAGGAAAAGGGTTCAAATGTATTTGCAGGTACGATATTGGATAATGGGACTATTCAAATCAAGGCCGATCGTGTAGGGGAGGATACGACCTTTGGGAAGATAATTGAGCTCGTAGAGGAAGCACAGGATTCGAAATCGGAGGCTGAGCGCTTCATAGATAGATTCTCGAAGTACTATACTCCGGCCGTTTTGGTGATATCGTTTATAGTATGGCTGTTTTCCCGGGATATCGAGTTGGCCATAACCATATTGGTACTAGGTTGCCCGGGTGCTCTAGTTATAGGTGTGCCGGTATCCCATGTTGCGGGCATAGGAAATGGAGCACGAAATGGGGTCCTATTAAAGGGTAGTGAGGTAATTAGTGATTTTAGCAGATTGGATACAATGGTATTTGACAAAACTGGTACGCTAACCGTGGGGAATCCAACTGTTGCGGAAAAGG
>JAAYRM010000078.1 GCA_012518745.1 Tissierellia bacterium | reverse complement strand
TGGAGCGGGTGAAGGGAATCGAACCCTCGCAGCTGGCTTGGGAAGCCAGTGCTCTACCACTGAGCTACACCCGCTCATTCCTAGATGCCAAATTTCCACCTAGGATTGGCTGACAGTATTAAATTATAGCAGATAGACCCTGCTCTGTCAATACAATTCAAGAATTTTATTTTCTCTATTTCTAGAGAAATCAAACATATGTGACACAGACCTTCGAAAAACTTTCTCTGAATAATGCTGGAGTTTTAAAAATTATTAATAATTATATAGTAAGGATTTTGCCCGATATATCTTCCCCAATCTCTATTATACCAAAGGTTTTGCTTCTATCCAATCCCCTAGGTAGGTAGGGGCTACCCGGGTTCATTATCAACATCTTCGATTCCTCCATTATCAAGGGTACATGGGTGTGCCCAAATAATACTATATCCGCGCCCACTTCCCTAGCATAGTAGTATAGATTATCTATCCCATATCTAACCCTATGCTTATGCCCATGGGTTATAAGGAATGTTCTGCCCTGTAGCCTGAATACCTCATCCTCGTTATAACCCCTCTCAAAATAATCCCCATTTCCCTTAACTATCTTAGTTCTTATTCCCGTCTCATCCGCTATTTGAATTCCATCCCTGACATAATCCCCTAGATGAATTATTAAATCCGGCCTTGCCATATCTTGAATCCCATCGAGGAAACCATCTACATATCCGTGGGTATCGCTTACTACGAATATTTTCATGCTAACCATCCTTTATAATATTATCTATCGCATCCTTCAACCTATTCAGGGCCCTTGCCCTATGGCTTCTCGTATTCTTAATATCATCACCTAGCTCGGCAAAGGTCTTATCGTATCCATCCACTATGAATATCGGATCATAGCCAAATCCTCCATCCCCCCTGGGTTCAAATCCAATGGTACCACTACATTCCCCATCGACCGTCAATACCTCTCCATCCTCTAATATCAATGCTATTACAGCCCTAAACCTCGCCCCCCTTTGCTCTAGGGGCACGCCTTTTAACTCCCTCAGCAGCTTGTCATTATTATCCTCGTCGGTAGCATCTGGGCCGGCATATCTAGCGGAATGAATACCCGGTGCATTGCCCCCATCCAGATAATCCACGAATAGCCCGGAATCATCAGCCATTACCATCCCATCCACCCTACCCGCCAATGCCCTTGCCTTCTTAATAGCATTTTCTTCTAGGGTCTGCCCATCCTCCGTTATATGCAGGTCTTCAATACCTAGATCCTTTTTAGATAGGACATCTATAGGCAATTCCTTCAATATATCCTGTATTTCCTTTGCCTTATGAATATTATCCGTCGATAGCACCAATTCTCTAGGCCTCATCATGATCACCATGGCCCTCCATATTTTTCCCAATCAAATCCGCAATATCTCCTAGGGCTTCTCTTTGTTTCAAGATCAATTCCCTATTACCCTTCTCTGCAAGCTCTAGCAATTGATATAGCTGTCCCTGAGTAAAGGTGCTCCCCTCACCCGTTCCCTGAATCTCTATCAATTGATCATCATCGGCCATCACGATATTCATATCGACCGTCGCCCTATAATCCTCGCTATAGCATAGGTCGAGCAAGGCCACACCATCTACTATGCCTGCGCTTATGGCAGAAGCAAATTTGGATACGGGTATATATTCTATCTCACCTCTATTATATAGGTGATTCAATGCATCCACCAATGCAATGAATCCCCCCGTTATAGACGCCGTTCTGGTTCCACCATCCGCCTGTATAACATCACAATCTATCCATATAGTCCTCTCCCCTATATGAGATAGATCGATTATTCCCCTCAACGACCTCCCTATTAATCTCTGTATCTCCTGTGTTCTGCCCTCAATTCTACCCCTTGAGGAATCCCTAATCTTCCTATGCTTAGTTGAACCGGGCAACATGGAGTATTCCCCAGTCAACCATCCGCTACCGGCTCCCTTTAAAAAGGGCGGCACCCTATCCTCAATCATCGCAGTGCATATTATCTTGGTCTTCCCTATCTCCATTAAGACGGATCCCTGGGGATGCTTTAAATAATTCCTAGTGATCCGTACCCTCCTCAATTCATCGAAATTCCTACCATCTACCCTATCCATATTCATCAGCCCCTCTTATCCTTCGTTCAACCCTATATTATATCTCCTAGTATGTCGATCATATACCAATATTAGTTTATCAAATCTAACGATCTTTTTCTATGCCCCAGCTCATATCTCTCCATATGATATAAGTTTCGGATAAATCCTTAAAAAAAATAAGCCGCCCAACGGACAGCTTATTGTTCATTTGCAAAGGCAGGTATCGCCCTATTCATTTCGATATCGATTCCAATCTCCTCCATCGATTTCCCATCGATAAGCATCTCAACCTCTGCTATCTCATCGAATTCGGATAGGGTTAACCCTATATTTCTTAGCATCCTATTCAATACTATGCCATCCTTCACAAGATCCGTGTTCTCGAATGAGACATCCACATAGGCAATCCCATCCTTCACATCCACCCCGTGAAAACTTGCGCCCTCTGGAATATCGGATCCCAGTACCAAGCCCATAGGTGGTCCATCGAATAGCATTTCAATTGCAGTATGTATATTCGGAACGGGAGCCAATGTAGGTATGGTAACCGGAACGAAGTATTCGAAATCCTTCTCCGAATTCAATCCCTTATAGTAGGCCACTACCTTGGATCTCCCCCTATCTAAATCTCCAGCTAGGTTTATATTATCCCTACTGATGGGAGTGGATATATCAGTTCCATAGGCTAGACTTGGAACGATCTCCCCACCTATTAGCATCTGCACGCTTTTGATTCCCTGGAATTCCGTCAGGGTATAGACTATCCCCTTGATTAGGCCTTCCTCATCCTCTTTATCCTCCTGTTCTAGGATCTCATCGGAGAAGTTCACCCTACATATACCGGTCTCATCATCGATAGCCATTCCGAGCACCTGCGTTCCCGCCGGAATTATGGGACTTAATCCGGTTGGGGCCAGGCTTTCCCTAAGCTCAGCGCTATCCACCATGTTTTCCAATGTTACCCTAGCAATCCCCTCTTCCCAGGGTATCCTCCTCATAATTGGGACCAACAATCCCTGCTTATCCCTAAAATATAGGATGGTCTTTCGCATATCATCATCTTCAGTGATTTCAAAATCATATTCTTCCGACCTTATTATTTCAAATTCTTCACCTTTATCCTTAGAAAGAAATTTTTTAAATACTTCCTTTTCCTTGAGGTTGATAATTGCTAATGCCAATACCAATATTAGAATTACCGATATAGCTCTCCTATTGTACATCCCCATGCCCCCTCTAACCTACTACTACATTATATTAGAGGTTTGGGGATACTATGCATCAATATAACCGTTATTCCCCTATGTCCACCTATTCCAATATGGATAATGCCCTATATAGTTCATCACTACCTGGGGCCTCTATTTCCCTCTCAATTCCATCCTCTTCGATGAATATACCATCCTCGATAACCTCCCCGATAACCGTTACATCTATATCCTCCCTCGCCAGGCTATCCTCTATAATTCCCACCTTGGATTCCTCCGCAACTATCATCATGCTACCACTGGATATTAGCCTATATGGGTCTATATCTAGGATTGAACTTATCTCCTCGGTTATCTCCTTTATGGGGATCAAGTCCTTGTGAATCCTTATGCCCATATCTACCGCCATAGCGCCTTCCCATATTGCCCCTAGAACACCGCCCTCGGTGATATCATGCATATACCTCACACCTATCTCGCCACATATAAGTCCTTCCTTTAAAACGCTTATCGAATCCCCCATGGCCTTAGCCATCTCTATTTTACTTCTATCCATCTTGTCCTCTAGATAATCCCCTAACTCCTTAGCTATTATGGAGGTACCCTCGATTCCCACATGCTTGCTTATCAGCACCTTATCTCCAACTTTGGTCTTGCTCGGGTCTATCATATTCTTCTTGGGTTGCTTGCCCACAACCGTGGTAGATATAACCATTCTAGTTACGGCATCCGTAACTTCCGTATGCCCTCCCATTATCTCTATATTTAATTCCCTAGAAGCTGCATCTGCTTCCTCCATTATCGACCTTATATCCTGCTCGGTAGTCTTTGGGGGTGCTAGGATGGTGATTAGCACACCTATGGGCTCGGCACCACTGCTAGCCACATCGTTGCAAGATATGGTGATCGCGAGCTTCCCTATATCCTTGGTGGCACCGGTTATGGGATCTGTAGATATTACACAGATTTCATCCCCAAAATCCATAATGGCATTATCTTCCCCTATGCCCGCACCTACCAGAACATCTTTTCTATCACTTCCAGTATTATTAAATGCTATTCTCTGCAATATTTCATTCGGTATCTTGCCTATCTCCATGTTCTATTCCTCCTCATAAACCTATCAGATCTGCCTTTATTCTATCTTTTCATCGTAGTATAAATACATTGTATCAAAGTGTAGACACTTTTTATACACCTTAGGTACACTTTCTATGGACATATTTTTTAAAAATCCTGGTTATAATACAATTGTGTAAATATATCATAAGGAGGAATTATCCTTGATTATTCCCTGTTCTGAAGAATGTATCTACGCAAAGGATGGTCTCTGCACGTTAAAGCATGCTACTAAATCATCCAATACCCCCCTCAAGGATTGTCCATACTATAGGGCTAAAGACAAAGAGGAAGACAAGCCCCCTTAGAGACCCATCTCCCTGCTATTTTCGATTACTATCCCTCGATTATTCTTCAATGATATTCCGAATCATCTCATTGACCATCTGAGGATTAGCCTTGCCCCTTGTGGCCTTCATAACCTGGCCTACCATGAACCCTAGGGCCCTATCCCTTCCATTCCTATAATCAATTACGGATTGCTCGTTTTCGGATAATACCTTCTCTACCACCTTCCGCAATTCATCCTCATCGCTTATCTGAATTAGACCCTTTTCCTCCACGATCTGGCCGGGTTCTTTACCCGTTTCAAACATATCCCTTAAAACCTTTTTCCCTATATTATTGCTAATCTTATCCTCATCTATCAGGCCTATTAGATCCGCAAGGTCCTTTGGACCGAATTTTAAATCCTCTACATCCAATCCTTCATCATTCAATCTCCTCAATACATCCCCCATTACCCAATTGCTTACCTGCTTAGGATCCTTTGCAAGCTCGACGGTTTCCTCGTAGAAATTGGCCAACTCCCTCGATTGGGTTAGTACCCCAGCATCGTATTCAGGTAGATCATATTCCCTTATAAACCTCTTCTTCTTGGCATGGGGCAATTCTGGTAAATCCTTTCCGATCTCATCTATCCATGCATCCTCTATTCCAATCGGTAGGATATCGCTCTCGCTTGCAAACCTATAGTCGGCTGTCCCCGCCTTCTCCCTCATGACTACAGTTTTGCCCTCTACCTCATCCCATCTTCTAGTCTCCCTCTCCGTATCCCCTTCGCCTTTCAATAGTTCGATATGCCGTTTCTCCTCGTATTCCATAGCCCTAACCGCTGCCCTAAAGGAATTCAAGTTCTTCAACTCGGTTATATTGGTCCTTTGGCCGGTCTCGGTATCCATTACATTTATATTGACATCACATCTCAGGGAGCCTTCCTCCATCTTGCAATCCGATACCCCAATATATTTTAGGGTGGACCTCAGTTTCTCTAGGAATAGATATGCCTCCTCCGGTGTATTCATATCGGGTTCTGTAACTATTTCGATCAGGGGTACTCCCGCCCTATTATAGTCCAATAGGGAGCTTTCATCCTCGGTATGGATGGATTTCCCCGTATCCTCCTCTATATGGATCCTCATCAATCTAATCTTCTTAACTCCCTGTTCCAATTCCAACTCCAGGTATCCACCATCGCATAGGGGGATATCATCCTGGCTTATTTGAAACCCCTTAACCAAATCGGGGTAGAAGTAGTTCTTTCTATCCATCCTACTCCTATCGGATATCCTACAATTTAATGCTAGCCCTGCCTTGATAGCATATTCCACTACCGATCTATTCAATACCGGCATGGCCCCAGGCAATCCCAAGCAGACTGGGCAGCAATGTGTATTTACCTCGCCCCCGAACTCATTGACACATCCACAAAATATTTTGGTCTTGGTCATCAACTCCACATGTATTTCCAAACCGATTATGGTCTTATATCTCATTACCTACCACCCCCCGTGGATAAATATCTTTCAAAGGCATATCCGGCCTTCAATATCCTGCGCTCCTTAAATCTATCCCCAATTATCTGGAGACCAGCTGGTAGCCCCTCCACATCTCCACATGGGATGGATATTGCACAATTGCCTGCCAAATTTACAGGCACCGTAAATGTATCGGATTCTGCCATTATCAACGGGTCATTTTCCGCCCCCCGTTCAAAGGGTAGGTTTGGAGTGGTTGGGGATATGA
The DNA here is from genome assembly GCA_012518745.1 of Tissierellia bacterium. Lineage (GTDB taxonomy): Bacteria > Bacillota > Clostridia > Tissierellales > Tepidimicrobiaceae > DUNJ01. Next base: position 8,924 of record JAAYRM010000078.1, on the reverse strand, counting down.
TGATATCATATTCTTCAAACACTCTATCAAAATCATCCCGAATGAGGGTCCTCAATTGCAATGCCTTTCTATAATATTCCTCTGCATGTTCCCTACTCAGGAAATAGGTTCCCGCCATTATCCTCCTCTTTACCTCCCTACCAAATGCCTCAGTCCTCGTATTCATATATAGCTCATCCAATGATTCATATTCTGCAGCCCTATACCCGTACCTTACCCCATCGAACCTGGACAGATTGGAGCTGATCTCCGAAGCTGCAAGCACATAATAGGTGGCTAATGCCCATTTCGTATTGGGCAAGGATACCTCATCCACCTTCGCTCCCAAGGATTCAAATATCCCAACGGCCTCCATTACCCGATCCCTAATCCCATCGTTCATGTCTATATCAAAGTATTCCCTAGGCAACCCTATCCTCATGCCCTTAATATCCTCATCCAAATCATCTAAATAGTCTATAGATTCCATGTCCATTGAGGTGGAATCCCTTCTATCATGACCCGCTATTGTCCCCAAGATCAACGCGGAATCTGAAACATCCCTTCCAAATACTCCGATCTGGTCCAATGAATTGGCTACAGCTACCAAACCATATCGGGATACCAATCCATATGTAGGTTTAATCCCCACAACTCCACAGTAGCTAGCGGGCTGTCTGATTGAGCCTCCAGTATCTGAACCAAGGGTCACTGCCACCTCTTGGGCCTGCACCGCTGCTGCGGACCCTCCACTGGAGCCTCCTGGCGTTCTATTTAAATCCACAGGGTTTTTCGTTGCCCCAAAATAGGAGGTATCCGTCAACGAACCTATAGCGAATTCATCTAGGTTGGTCTTGCCCAATACGATACCATCCTCTTCCTTAATCCTTTCGATAACGGTAGCTTCATATGGGGGGATGAAATCCTCCAACATCTTAGAACCGCAGGTGGTTTTAATCCCACTGGTGATTATATTATCCTTTATGCCGACGGGTATTCCCGCCAATGCCCCTAACCTCTCGCCATCCCTAATCTTCCTATCCAAATCATCTGCATCCCTCAATGCCTCTTCCCGAGTCACCGTAATGAATGCATTTAGCTCTGGTTCTATTCCCTCTATCCTCTCCAGATGGGCTTCTACAATATCTCTAGCCGATAATTCCTTATCCATGAGTTTCTCCTGCATCTGCCTAGCCGATAGCCCTATTATATCCATATTATCCACCCCCATCTAATCCATAACCCTTAGTAATTTGAAATATCCATACTGTTCTTCCGGTGCATTTTGAATGGTATCCTCAACAGGCATGCTATCCTCGACCATATCATCCCTTAGAGGTTGCGTTCCGGAATTTACATGATATGTAGGTTCAACCCCATCCGTATCAGCTGTTTTCAATAGGTCTACATATCCCAGGATCCTTGAAAAATCCTTTCTGAAGTTTTCCACTTCCTCCTCCGATATATTCAGTTTGCAGAGTTCCGCCACATCCCTGATATCATCCTTAGTAATCAAAGCAATTCCTCCTCAACAATAGAATTCGATTATTCCAATACCTCCAACAATCTTCCTTCATCCATTATATCTATTCCCAACTCCACAGCCCTCGTATATTTGGCGCCTGGATTTTCCCCCGCTATTAGATAGTCGGTTCTTCCACTTACGGAGCCGGTCACCCTTCCACCCATAGCCTCTATCTTCTCCGTCAATTCCTTCCGGGTATGAGATTGCAGGCTACCGGTAATTACTACCGTACGTCCGGTAAATATGGAGATCCCCGCTTCGGTTTCCTCCACATGACTAGGATCTACGCCTTCGGATAGTAGCTTATCTATTCCCTCTAAAATCCTATCATCATGAAAAAAGTCTACTATATTCTGTGCTATCCTGGGCCCTATATCGGGGATGGATATCAATTCCTCATAGGTCGCATCCTTTATAGCCTCCAAGGATTTAAAATATTCTGCTAAATCCCCAGCAATCCTCAAGCCCACATTGGGAATCCCCAGGGCATATATGAAGGAGCCTAAGGTCGTATCCTTACTCCTATCTATAGCCTCCAGCAGATTGTTGGTCTTCTTCTCCTGAAACCCTTCTAGCCCTATAAGATCCTCATATTTTAGTTCATAGAGCTCCGCTATATCCTTTAGATCCAATTCCTCAAATAATTTCTCAGCAGTTTTTTCACTAAATCCCTCAATATTCATAGCATCCCTGCTTGCAAAATGGACCATTCTAGATACCAGCTGTGGTTTACAGAGCAGTGAATTTGGACAGAATATATGTACCCCATCCTGCACCAGCTCGCTATCACAGGCCGGGCAATGCGTAGGCTTTTCTATCGGTTCCGTCTCCCCCTCGGTATCTACAGTCCCCATTATCTCCGGAATTACCTCATTGGATCTCCTAATCAACACCTTGGAATTGATCGCAACACCCTTTCTCTCTATATCGTCATAATTGTTCAGAGTGGCCCGCCTCACCGTCGCCCCCGCAATCTCTACGGGCTCTAATAGGGCTGTCGGGGTGACCTTGCCCGTTCTGCCCACATTCCATTGTACGGACAATAGGCGAGTGGTAGTTTCCTCGGTTTCAAATTTGTAGGCTATAGCCCAACGGGGAAATTTCATGGTATATCCCAGGGCCTCCCTAGTCTTTATATCATTTATCTTGATAACCACCCCATCAGTCAATACATCTATATGATGCCTTTCCTTCTCTATCCTCTCTATCTCCCCTATCACCTCATCCATATCCCTACATTCCTTAGCATAATGATATACCGGCAATCTATTTCTCCTTATAAACTCTAGCATCTCCATATGGGTTTGAAAATCCTTCCCATCTATATAGCCTATATTATATAGATATGCTATTAGGTTTCGTTCCGCCGTAACCCTAGGGTCTAGGTTCCTCAAGGCCCCTGCAGCTGCATTTCTTGCATTCTTTAGAGGCTCTTCCGCCGTCCTATTGTATTCCTTAAGGGCTGATAAGGGCATCAAACCCTCCCCTTGAACTTCCAATGTCCCCTTAAAATCTATCTTCAGGGGTAATGTGCGGATGGTCTTCAATTGGGGTAATATAGCCTCTCCGGTCCTACCATTACCTCTGGTGGCCCCTTGTACCAGTTCCCCATTCCTATATGTCACGTTGATGGTAAGCCCATCAAACTTATATTCCACTACATATGTAGGCTCAGGTAGTTTATCGTCATGATCGGCATTATAATCATCGATCAACCTCCTGACCCTTCCATCCCAATCCATCAGTTCACTATAATTTTGACTTTTATCTAAACTCCAAAGTTCCCCAAGGTGGTTATGCTTTTCAAACTTATCCAGTATATCCCCGCCGATTCTTTGGGTAGGGGAATGGGGGTATATCCTCCCCGTCTCCTTTTCTAATTTCACCAGTTCATCGTAGAGAGCATCGTATTCTCCGTCGCTTACCTTGGGCTCATCCAATGTATAGTAATGATAGTTTAAATCATCTATTATATCTATAAGCTCCCCCAACCTTTTCATCTTATCCATAACCCTATCCCCCGTTCACTATCTCTATTGGGGCAATGGAGAGAAGCAATCTCTTCAGCCCCACATCATCAAATATAATCGTGGCCTCCCTATCATCATCCCTATCCTTCAATTGGGCAACTATTCCAAATCCCCATTTAGCATGTTTCACCTTGGTGCCTTCCTTGATCTGATCCTGATCTACAGCAACCCTTCCGCTTGGAGCCATCGGCCTCCTGGTATAATCCCTGACCCTTATCAGACGCTCATTCGGATTTATGGCCATATCATTGAATCCCCTATGAAAGTCCCTATTCAATTCGCCCTTGACATCGATTAAATCCTCTGGCAGCTCATAGATGAACCTCGATGGTTTGCTATAATTCATCCTCCCATATATGGTTCTAACCCTCGCATGACTAATATATAGCAACTCCTCTGCCCTCGTTATAGCTACATAGCAGAGTCTTCTCTCTTCCTCTATATCCGAATCGCTTTCGGAGTCCCTAATTATTGGGAATAGCCCCTCCTCCATACCTACCATGAATACGACCGGAAATTCCAATCCCTTAGCGGAATGGACCGTTAGAAGGGTCACCGCATCATCCCTATCCTCCGTCTTGTCCACATCAGATAGGAGCGAAATACCCGCCAGAAAATCCTCTAGGGAGCCATCGGGATTATAGGTTTCAAATTCTACGGCCACTGATAAAAACTCCTCGATATTATTGAGCCTTGATTGGGCCTCCTCATCCCCCTTATCCTCCAGCTCCCCTATATAGCCCACCTTCTCAATTACCTCTTCTATAAATTCCCCTATTCCAATTGCTTTCTGCCTCTCCATAAACCCATTCATCATATCCACAAAGGATCTGAGGCTATTCCTCGCCCTAGCAGATAGCCCGGGTATATTCTCCACATCCATCAATGCATCATATATATTGCTATCAATCCCCCGGGCATATTCCTCCACCCTTCCCATAGTGACCCTACCTATGCCCCGCCTCGGTACATTTATTATTCTCCTTAGGGATATATCATCCACCGGGTTTTGAATTACCCTCAGATAGGCAATTATATCCTTGATCTCCTTCCTATCGTAGAATTTTAATCCCCCTACCAACCTATAGGGGATATCATTCCTCATAAAAGCTTCCTCAAAGACCCTGGACTGGGCATTGGTCCTATATAGTATGGCGAAGTCGGAGAGCTTATAATGCCCATCTTTTGAATGTTCCCATATCCTATTCAAAACGGTACGAGCCTCATCATCCTGATCCGATACATTCTCCACTACTACTTGCTTTCCCCTATCCCTATCCGTCCATAATCTCTTCTCCATCCTACCATTATTATTCTTAATGATACTATTGGCCACATCCAAAATGTTCTGTGTGGATCTATAATTCTGTTCCAATTTGATGGTCTTGGCCTCGTGAAAATCTTCCTTAAGGCTTAATATATTGGTTATATCAGCCCCGCGCCATCCAAAAATACTTTGGTCATCATCCCCTACCACACATAGATTTCTATGCCCCGAGGCCAATAACCTTATGAGTTGATATTGTGCCCCATTGGTGTCCTGGAATTCATCTACAAATATATATTCAAATTTTCGTTGATAGTACTCCAGTATATCCGAATCAGCCCTGAACAATTCAACCGTTCTCTTAATCAGATCATCGAAATCCAGCGCATTATTATGCTTGAGCTTCTTCTCATATAATCTATATAATCCTCTCATATTCTCCCTAACGGGATCCATATATCTCTCATCGATATAATCATCCGGTGAGGCCATGCTATCCTTTATCCTGCCTACCATGTTGAGAACCAACCTATCCTTATATCGATCCTCGTTTAGACCCAATTCCTCTATACATTCCCTCATCAATGCTATCTGATCATTCCTATCATATATGGAGAAGGCCCTTTCAAAGCCTATTCTATCTATATGCTGCCTGAGTATCCTGACACATATCGAATGAAATGTCCCCATCCATATCCTATCTAGATTCCCGCTCAATAGCCCAATTGCCCTTTCCTTCATCTCATCGGCTGCTTTATTGGTAAAGGTTATTGCCAATATATTTCCCGGGAAAATTCCCCTTTCTTCGATTAAATATGCTATCCTATGGGTTAAAACTCGAGTCTTGCCCGATCCTGCCCCAGCCAAAACCAATAGGGGTCCCTCATCATGGAGAACCGCCTCCCTCTGCCTATCGTTTAGCCCCTTTATATAGTCCATTAGTTCACCTTCCTAGTTAAGCATTCGTTACATTCCCATTATATAATAAAGTTAATATTAAAACAAAAATATAAATCCTATAAAAACTTATAATGACTTAGCCTCAGTTCTGATGTATAATAGATTCAATTTTACCAACTACAATATGAGGAGGTTTGGATATGAAGACGATTAGAAATACGGATGTAATCTTCTCCTTTAAACCGAAAATGGATCCAATAGAGAGGGTCAAGCCTGGAGAGGTTCTCAAATTTGTAACCAATGATTGCTTCTATGGTCAGCTGACATCCGAGATGCAATCCCTAGAAGAATTGGATTATTCGAAGGTAAATCCCGCTACTGGCCCCGTCTATATTGAAGGTGCCGAAGATGGTGATCTACTCAAGGTGAAGATCCTCAGCATTCAGATAGATTCTGCGGGGATGGGCTTGACCATGGCCGGACAGGGTATTCTAAGCCATAATGCCGATAATACATTGCCTAAGGTTCTGCCGATTGAGAATGGTCATTGCCTATTTAACGATATCGCAATTCCCATCGATCCCATGATCGGGGTAATCGGAGTCGCCCCTTCCGATGAGGATGGTGAATGTCCTACTGCGGTCCCATGGAAGCATGGGGGCAATATGGATACCTCCGATATTCGAGAAGGTTCCACCCTCTACTTCCCCGTGAAGCAGGAAGGTGCCCTCTTAGCCCTGGGGGATCTACATGCCGTTATGGGTGATGGCGAGGTATGCTTCGCTGGATGCGAAATAGCTGGCGAGGTCATCCTTCAGGTAGATTTGATTAAAAACGCTACTGCTACATGGCCATTAGTCGAAACCCATGAGGCCACCATGATAATTGCCTCCGGCAATACCCTAGAGGAAGCCACCATAGAGGCTACGGAACAGGCCGTGGGATATTTAAATAGAGGCCTCGATATATCATGGGAGGAGGCATATATCTTAGCAAGCCTTATCATGGACTTGAAATTTAGTCAGGTCGTCAACTCCGAAAAAACCGTGCGCAGTGCGATACCCAAATATATATTACCAACGGAAACTCTACTCAAAACCCTGTAATTACAATACACGGATATAAAATATGGATGAATATTTTATATCCGTGTATCTTCCTAGTTGATTTTTCAATTGATATTCTTAGCCTCCGCCAGGAATACATTGACATCGAATTTACCAATCTCGGTTTCCAATGGAATCAATAGCGATCTCTCACTTGCCATGGATATGGATTTATACTTCCCCACTATTATCTGCGGTGGAGCCATATTACATATATAATCATAATTGCTAAGGCTGGTCAGGGCATTGCCCCCTATTATATTTACCACTTCCCCCAATGCTGAGGATACAAATGTATCGATTTCATCCATATCAACACCTGACATTATATTTACCATCTCCAAAGCCATATGCTTAGGAAATCCAAATAGTATGGAGCCCTTTAAGTCCCCGGTTATCCCCAGGAGCACATTTGCATCCTTGCTACTCACCATATCCTCCACAATTCTTAATTCCCCTTTTTCTACATCTAAATCCAACATCAATTTAAATATCTCCTGTATCGCTACATAGAAAGCATTAATATGATCTACCTTCATCGTTCTATCCCTCCTTGGATCTAGCGTACTCGCCAATTCTTTGATCTGCTCTTCCCACATGCATTATCAACCAGGTCATAAATCTCGCAGCTAGTTCCTGCATGGTCTCCTCGCTAAATCCCTCTTCCTCCATCAATCTGACATATTCATCGACCTCTGCCTTGAATCCTGCATGAATTTTTCTATGCTCCTCATAATCCGGATAACCTATCTCCCTCTGATACCTCTCCTCATCCTCAAAATGATAGACTACATATTCCTGCATAAATCCCAACGTATCCTTTGCCTCGTCCAATTTCTCATCCCACGGTTCACCATTCTGCACTACCCGAATAAAGTTGGAAAGCCTTTTAAAAAGTTCCCTATGTTGATCATCTATTAGATCAACCCCGATACGATACCTTTCCTTCCACATCATAGCAACCCCCCTCTTTCTGTCTACCATCTCAACTAATCTTCAATCGCATTCAACCTCTCAAGCACTATCCCATATCCACCGGCTCCGTAATTTAATGCTCTCTTTATCCTGCTGATGGTCGCCGTGCTAACTCCAGTCTCCTCCTCGATCTCGCTATAGGTTCTATCCTTCATCAATAGGTCTGCAATTTCTAGTCGTTGTGCTATGGATTTGATCTCATTTATCGTACAGATATCTTCAAAGAACCGATAGCATTCATCCATGCTCTCAAGGGACAATATACCCTTGAAGAACCTGTCAATCCGTTCATCTTGAATTCGGGAACCATATTTATCTGACATTCTACCACCTCAATACTCAGTTCATTAATGATCAAGCGGTCTGTTATAAAAAAGTCTGGGAGGCAATAGACCTCACCAGACCTTTATGGATTAAAATAGTCCTACTATCTCTCCATCCTCTAATATATCTATATTATTAGCTGCGGGAACCCTAGGAAGCCCTGGCATGGTCATTATCTCTCCGGTCAATGCAACCAGGAACCCTGCCCCAGCGGATACCCTTATATCCCTAACCGTTATCCTAAAGCCCTCGGGCCTTGCCAATAGCGTTGGATCGTCGGATAGTGAATACTGAGTTTTCGCCATACAGATTGGCATCTTATCTAGGTCATCCGCCTCTATCTGTTTTATCCTATTCTCACAGGCCTTCGTATAATCTACGCCATCTGCACCGTAGATCTCCGTGGCTATCTTATAAATCTTATCCTTTATGGATTCTTCTGAATCGTATATGGGTTTGAAATTAGCAGGCTTGGTGTCCACTACCTCTACAACCTTTTTAGCCAACTCTATTCCACCGTCTCCACCCTTACCCCATACCTCGGTAAGTACTGCTACAGAGCCTAGCTCCTCAGTTCTCTTGATTACATAATCCAATTCGGCTTCTGTGTCGGTTGGGAATCTATTGATGGCCACTACTGCTGGTACTCCAAATTTATTGACATTCTCTATATGCTTCTCTAGGTTTTCAAAGCCCTCGGCTAATGCATCCAGATCTTCTTTCCCTAGGTCTTCTGCTCCACCATGATGCTTCAATGCTCTAACAGTAGCTACTATTACCGTTGCATCTGGCTTTAAGTTTCCAAATCTAGCCTTGAT
>JAAYRM010000077.1 GCA_012518745.1 Tissierellia bacterium | reverse complement strand
GGGGTATATCGTAATTGAATACCATATCCACCTCATCTACATCCAAGCCCCGCGCGGCCACATCGGTTGCCACGAGGATGTCGATATTGCCCGATCTGAATTTGGACATAACCCTATCCCTTTGGGGCTGCCTCAGATCCCCATGGAGGCCATCGGCAAAAAATCCCCTTCCCTGTAGCTCTATGGTGAGTTCATCCACCTTCTTCTTGGTATTACAGAATACTATCGAGAGGTTGGGATTATATATATCTAGAAGCCTAGATAGTATCTCCGTCTTCATATGATTTTTCAATTCAAAATAATGTTGTTCCACCTCGGGCACGGTCAGCTCCTTATGTACCACCTTTATTATTTCCGGGTTCTTCTGATATCGTTTAGCAAAATCGACGATCTCCCTTGCCATGGTAGCGGAAAAGAAAATAGTCTGCCTTTCCCCCGATAATTGCTGAATAATCCATTCTATATCATCCCTAAAGCCCATATCGAACATCTCATCGGCCTCATCCAATACCAATATATTCAAATCCTCCAACTTTAAGGTCCGTCTTCTGATATGGTCCATTATCCGCCCTGGGGTCCCTACGACTATTTGAACCCCCTTTTTCAACGCCTTGATTTGTCTATGAATGGGCTGTCCACCGTATATAGGCAATACGAATATATCATTCCTGTACTTGGCCAATCTCCTGATCTCTTCGGCCACCTGAATCGAGAGTTCCCTCGTGGGGCATAGTACCATGGCCTGTAAGGATCTACTATCCCCTTTGCATTTTTCAATAATGGGTATTCCAAAGGCAGCGGTTTTACCAGTCCCCGTCTGCGCCTGGCCTATTATATCTACCCCCTGAAGTATTCGGGGAATGGCTCGAGCCTGTATAGGCGACATCTCCTCGAAACCCATATCGGAAACCGCCCTATAGATTCCTTTTGATAGCTCTATATCCTCAAATTTTATTCCGGTCATCTAATTACATCCTTTCCTATTTATATAACCTGTCAAGTATATATATAATATGACCTTTTAGCAAGCAAAATATCATACTATCTCCAGTAATATATAAAATAAGGACCAGATTCAATCCATTGCCTAGGCAATTTTTCGAATCTGGTCCCATATCCTAGCTAAACAGGGATTTATCATCCGCATCCTTGAACAATGCCAATAACTTCTCCTTGGTCAAGGTGCTCTTCTCCTCCCCGACTATATCCACTATCTTATTCCCCCTATGAAGCATTATCAATCTATTGCCATATCTAATCGCATGATCCACATTATGGGTTACCATGATGGTAGTCAGGCCCTTTTCTTCTACTATATCCTCCGTTATACCCATGACGATCTCGCTGGTCTTGGGATCCAATGCGGCGGTATGCTCATCCAGCAATAGCAGATCGGGCTCCCCTATGACGGCCATAATCAATGCCAATGACTGCCTCTGTCCCCCCGATAATTGGGATACCAAGGCGTGCAATTTATCCTCCAACCCAAGCTTGAGGGGCCGCAATAATTCCTTAAAGTATTCCTCATCCTTCCTATTGATCAGGAAGGATAATCCAAAGCTATTACCCTTGTTCTTAGCCATGGAGAGATTTTCATATATGGTCATAGATGGATTGGTGCCCAATGATGGATCCTGAAATATTCTAGATATATTCTTACACTTTTCGTGCTCTGCATCATCGGTAACATCCCTATTTTTCAATATTATACTTCCCCCATCCACCTGCACCTTCCCAGAAATTATATTGAGAAGGGTGGATTTACCTGCCCCATTGCTACCCAATACACATATGAAATCTTCCTCATCTATATCCATCGAGAAATTATCGAATACCCTTTGTTCGTTAATGCCATCCCTATTAAACGTTTTAGATACCCGATTTACCCTAAGCATTGATATCACCCGTTTCCCCTAGGATAGTGGCATTCTCAACATCCGATTCCTCCGGTCGATGCCTTTTCCTCCTAGTAAATAACCCCCCGCTATTACCGATGGATAGGACGATCACAACTATTATGGAGCTGATCAGCTTTAAATCGCTCGGATCGAACCCCACCCTCAGGCTTAGGGCTATGCTCGTTCTATACAATAGGGTTCCCACTATACAGATGATGCTCGAATTTATGAAACCTATCCTCCCGAATATACTACTCCCTATAACTATGGATGCAAGACCCATTATCAATACCCCAGTGCCCATATTTATATCGCTAAATCCCTGGTATTGGGCCATTATACTCCCCGATAGGGCTATAAAGCTATTGGATAGGGCAAGCGCAAATATCTTGATACTCCCTATATTGATCCCCAAGGATGTTATCATATTCTCATTATCCCCTATCCCCCTGAGCAGGTAGCCCAGCTTGGTTCTAAAGAATAGCGTGAAGAATATAGCACAAATTATGGTGGCAATGGATAGTATAAGCAATGGGTTTTTATCCGTAAATAGGCTATTGTGGTTGAATAGGGGAAGATTCGCCTTTCCACCCATTATCCTAAGATTAACGGAATAGAGCCCCACCATAACCAAGATACTTGAGAGTATATCCTGTATCTTCAACTTAACATTCAATACACCCGTCATCAGCCCCGCTAAGGCTCCAGCCAGCATCGATGCAAGCAAGGACACCATGGGGTTAAAACCCTTGGTAATCATTATTGCCGACATGCTGGCACCCAGTGTAAAGCTACCATCGGCCGATAGATCTGCAAACCTCAATATCTTGTAACTTATATATATCCCCATCACCGTTATAGAAAATATTAAACTCTGTTGGATAATACTGGTTACAAAGCTATTCATATCAGTTGCCACCCTCAATTATTACTGCGTTTTCCAATATATCCTCCGGTAATGTGAGTCCCAATCTATTAGCTATATCCTCGTTGATGGTAAGTTCCGTTTCTTCTGCTCCCAATACTGGTATATCTCCAATTTTCTTGCCCTCTAATATTTCAATGGCCATAAGGCCTGTTTTATATCCTAATTTATAGTAATCCAAACCCTCACACGCGAGGGCCCCACCCTCTACCATGGGTTCATCTACTCCAATAGCCCCTATATTATTATCTAAGGTCACCTTTTTTATTATGGGCATGCTGGATGCTATTAGATTATCCGATGGAAGGAATAGAAAGTCTAAATCCCTCATCTTCGCATTTAGGGCTGGTTCCAAT
>JAAYRM010000076.1 GCA_012518745.1 Tissierellia bacterium | reverse complement strand
CCCAAAATATTATGCTGCCTACCTTTTGTTATAATTATATCATAGCTTTATTGAAAATATACATTGCCATGTGCAACTACCTAATAAAAGCATATACCTATAGCTTTAGGTCCCAGATGGCATCCTATTACAGGTCCCAATTCATCGATGGATATTTCAACTCCATCAAACCTTGATTTTAAATCCTTTCTTAACTTTATGGATTCATCTTCATTGAATATATGACATATCCCTATTTTCTGAACACTCTTTGGTACCTTTGCTATGATGCTCTTTATAGCCTTATTTTTGCCCCGTACCTTTTCAAGCAACTCCAATTCCCCATCTTCCATCTGAATTATAGGTCTTATATTGAGCACCTCTCCTAAGGCGGATTGCAGGCCAGTAAGCCTACCCCCCCTCCTTAAATACTCCAAGGTATCCACGGTGACGTATATGGACATATCTCGTTTCCTATTCTCTATATGGGATACTATTTCATCTACAGTCCTATTCTGCTTGGCCATATCAAGGGCATCCTCTACTAAAAATCTAAGGTTGGAGGCAGCCTGCATGGAATCGATAACGGTAATTCGCTCATCCTCTAACATATTCTTAGCCAATAGGGCGCTATTATAGGTACCACTCAATTTAGAGGACAGAAGAATGACTATTATATGCTCATATCCCTCCCTGAAGGCCCTTTCAAATTCCGATAGGAATTCCCCACTCGATGGTTGCGATGTGGTGGGAAACAGTTCGGTATCGCTTAGCCTATCGAAGAAACCCTGAAATTCTCCCGGAAATCCTTCCTTGCAAATCTCATCATCAAAAGAATAATTTAATTCTACTATAGATATATCTTCCCTATCTGCAAATTCCTTTTTAATATAGCCCGTGCTATCCGTAACTATTTTTATTTTCGACATATGATCCCCCCGGTCAAAATAATCTTGCTATGCCGATAGCATAGCAAAACTATTGTTACATATTCTATTCTATTTTACAACTATATTATATATTCTTCCAGGTATAAATATCTCCTTTATAACCTGTTTTCCCTCCAAATGTCTCTGAATAGCTTCATTTTCTTCGGCCATCTTCCTAGCCGCCACCTGATCAGCATCTACTCCAATGCTGATCGTACCCCTAACCCTTCCATTAACCTGTACCGGCATCTCGATGATATCCTCTTGAATCTTAGCCTCATCGTGTTCAGGCCATGTCTGTTCATTTAGCATACCACCAAAGCCCATGATATCCCATAGTTCTTCGGTTATATGGGGTGCTACCGGATTTAATAGTATTAAGTAGGTCCTTAGATCGGCCTTGGTCATACTACCATGATCATTGAATTCATTTAATAAGCTCATCAAGGCAGCTATAGCGGTATTGAACTTTAATGTTTCGTAATCCTCAGTCACCTTTTTGATGGTCTTATGGATGCTGGTCTCCATCTCATCGGAATACTCATCCCCACCTATAACTATATCCTGCAGCCTCCAAACCCTTTCTAGGTACCTTCTACACCCTCTAACACCATCTTCCAACCATGGTACCGACTGCTCAAAATCCCCTATGAACATCTCATAGGCTCTCAAGGTATCCGCCCCATATTCATCCACTATATCATCGGGGTTCACCACGTTCCCCCTGGATTTGGACATCTTCTCGCTATTTTCACCCAATATCATACCATGGGATGTCCTCTTGGCATAGGGTTCATTGCAAGGTACCACCCCTATATCATATAGGAACTTGTGCCAAAATCTAGAATACAATAGATGCAATGTAGTATGTTCCATTCCGCCATTATACCAATCTACCGGCAACCAGTAGTTTAACTTCTCATCATCCGCCAGATGCTCCGTGTTCTTAGGATCTATATACCTTAGAAAATACCAGGATGAACCAGCCCATTGGGGCATCGTATCCGTTTCCCTCTCCGCTTCTCCCCCACATTTAGGGCAGGTGGTCTTCACCCAATCCCTTATATTGGCCAGAGGGGATTCTCCTGTATCGGTCGGCTCATAATTTTCAACATCGGGTAGCTCTAGAGGTAATTCATCCTCTGGTATAGGAACCCATCCACATCTATCGCAATATACCAATGGTATGGGCTCACCCCAGTATCTTTGGCGAGAGAATACCCAATCCCTCAACTTGTAGTTGGTCTTCCTAATGCCCAGATCCCTTTGCTCTAGCCATCCGCTTATTTTATCTATCGCATCCTCCACATTCAAACCATTTATCAACTCAGAATTAATCAATATCCCGGATTCCGTATCGGTATATGCCCCCTCATCTATATTACCACCTTCAACTACCTCCACTATGGGCAGGTTGAATTCCTTAGCAAATTCCCAGTCCCTGGTATCATGGGCTGGAACCGCCATGATAGCACCTGTGCCATAGCTCATAAGCACATAATCCGATATCCATATGGGTATCTCCTTTTGGGTCACTGGATTTATAGCTTTCAATCCTTCTATCTCCACACCGGTTTTTTCCTTGGATAATTCAGTACGTTCAAAATCCGATTTCTTGCTAGCATATTCTTGATATCTAATTATCTCATCCATATTCCCTATATCATCCCTATACTTATCCAATAATGGATGCTCGGCAGCTATAACCATATAAGTTGCTCCATATAGGGTATCCGGCCTGGTGGTAAATACCTCTAGATGATCATCCCTGCCACTCAATTGGAATTTTACATCCATTCCATAGGAACGCCCAATCCAGTTGGTCTGTTGAGTCTTAACCCTGTCTATATAATCCACGGTATCTAGATCATCGATCAACCTATCGGCATATTCGGTAATCCTTAACATCCATTGATTTTTGACCCTTCTTACCACCTCTCCACCACAGCGCTCGCAGGCTCCAGCTACTACCTCTTCATTAGCAAGGCCTATCTTACAGGATGTACACCAATTTATGGGCATCTCATGCTTATAGGCTAACCCTTGTTCGAATAGCTTTATAAATATCCATTGGGTCCATTTATAATAGCTTGGATCGGTAGTATTGACCTCCCTAGACCAATCGAAGGAAAAACCTATGGATTTCAATTGCTCTTTAAATCTAGCTACATTCCTCCTTGTTACATCCCTGGGGTGAATTTTATGCTGGATAGCAAAATTCTCCGTGGGTAGGCCAAAGGCATCCCATCCCATGGGGAATAGGACATTATATCCCTCCATCCTTCTCTTCCTCGCAAGTATATCTAGGGCCGTATATGGCCTTGGATGTCCAACATGAAGCCCTTCCCCCGATGGATAGGGGAATTCCACCAATGCGAAAAACTTAGGCTTCGATCTATCCTCGCCAGTCTTAAATACTCCTCTCTCTTCCCATATATCCTGCCATTTCCTCTCTATCTCCCTTGGACTATATTTCACCAATCTTTTTACCTCCTCAATTTTTATACAAAATATAAAAAAACCCTTCGTCAAATATAGAGACGAAAGGTTGTTTTCGCGGTACCACCCTAATTGATGGGTTATATAGCCCATCCACTTAGGGATAATTAACGATATCCATCCGATCAAGACTACTATCCTTCACCTTGATAACTCAGGGATGAGTTCAATCCCGATCAATACTATTTCCCACCAACCAATAGCTCTCTGCAATCGATTTAAGATCTACTACTTCCCATCACAGCTTCTATGAAATTAAGAATAAGTATAGCAGAAATAACGGATGAAATCAAGAATTTTTTAAAATTCTGCCGATCCAACCGTCCTCGGGAAGGGTATGACATCCCTGATATTCTTCATTCCAGTCATATACATTATAGCCCTTTCAAATCCCAGACCATATCCAGCATGCTTAACCCCACCGTACTTCCTCAATTCCAGGTACCACCAATAATCCTCTATATCCATACCCATCTCACCAATTCTTCTCTCCAATATATCTAACCTTTCCTCCCTCTGACTTCCTCCGATAATTTCCCCAACCCCCGGAACCAAGAGATCCATTGCAGCTACAGTTTTTTCATCGTCATTCAGCCTCATATAGAAGGCCTTGATATCCTTGGGGTAATCGGTAACGAATACCGGCCCTTTAAAGATCCTCTCCGATATATATCTCTCGTGTTCCGTCTGAAGATCTATACCCCATTCAACTGGGTATTGAAACTCCTCTTTGGATTTTTTGAGAATATCTATAGCTTCGGTATATGTGATGCAGGCAAAATCTGAATTCACTATGTTTTCCAATCTATCGATAAGTCCCTTATCTATGAAAGAATTGAAGAACTCCATCTCCTCAGGAGCATTTTCCATAACATAGCTTATAATATATTTCATCATATCCTCGCCCAAGTTCATATTATCCTTCAAATCTGCAAATGCTATTTCCGGCTCTATCATCCAAAACTCCGCTGCATGTCTTGGGGTGTTGGAATTTTCCGATCTGAAGGTGGGTCCAAATGTATAGACATTTTTAAATGCCAGCGCATAGGCCTCAGCCTCCAACTGACCGCTGACGGTTAAATAAGTGCCCTTGCCAAAGAAATCCTTCCCATAATCGACCTTTTTATCCTCATCCAATGGGGCATCTGCTAAATCTAAAGTCGTAACCCTAAACATATCTCCAGCTCCCTCAGCATCGCTACTAGTTATGATGGGGGTATGGACATGGACAAAATCCCTTTCCTGGAAAAACTTATGGATAGCATAGGATATCAGGGATCTTACCCTAAAGACGGCATTAAACGTATTGGCCCTCGGCCTTAGATGGGCTATAGTCCTTAAGTATTCAAAGGAATGCCTTTTCTTCTGCAATGGATAGCCGCCATCTGAAACTCCCTCCATCCTCACTTCCTCTGCCTGAATCTCAAAGGGCTGCTTTGCATCCGGCGTCGCTATTAATTTTCCCCTCACCATTATTGCACTGCTTATGGAAAACTTTCTCACCTCATCAAAGTTTTCCAAATCTTCACCTATTACTATCTGTAAATTCCCAAAGAAAGTCCCATCATTTATCTCGATGAACCCAAATTTTTTAGAGGATCTGATTGTTCTAATCCAACCCTCAACTACTATTTCCCGATCCACATACCTGCTGGAATCCTTAAATATACTTCTTATGTCCACCTTCATATATACTCTCCTCCCATTGTATTCATTAAAAAAACCTTCCATCCTCAAGGGACGAAAGGTTCGCGGTACCACCCTATTTGCTATATATAGCCTCTTTAGTATAAGTACATAATGTCATAATAACGGTTATGTATCCGTCTAGGCCTACCTTCCGATGAACTCGGCCAAGAGACTCAGGGATGTTCTTCAATATAGGGTTGTGCCAAATTCTCACTCTACTTTGACTCCCTGAAATCAACTGCCCATATCTACTCTTCCCATCATAGTCCATATGAACTTTATAATATTATAGTTATATTATCCATCTTTGTCAAATAGGTTTTTTAAATATTCCCTTATCCTTCCCTCATATCCATTTTCAGTCGGTCTGTAATAATTGGCATCCATTAACTCCTCTGGTAAATACCTCTGTTTAACATAGCCTCGCCTATAATCATGAGGGTATCTATATCCCTTTCCATGGCCTAATTTGCTGGCCCCCGCATATGAGGCCTCCTTTAAATGCCCGGGTACCTCCCCAATTTTTTTCTCCCTTACATCTTTCAACGCCTCATCGATGCCGATATATGCAGCATTGCTTTTAGGAGCACAGGCCACATATAGGGCCGCCTGTGCTAGTATTATTCTACCCTCCGGCATTCCAATTGCATCGATGGCTTTAAAGGCCGACACCGCCACATTCAAGGCCCGAGGGTCTGCATTCCCCACATCCTCCGATGCTGCTATGATTATCCTCCTAGCTATGAACTTGGGATCCTCGCCGGCATCTATCATCTTGGCCAACCAATAGAGGGTTGCATCTGGGTCAGTGCCCCTGATGCTTTTAATAAACGCAGAAATGGTATCATAATGTTCATTTCCACCCTTATCATACCTAGCCGATTTCACCAATATACATTCCCTTATTGTATCCAAATCGATATGGATTATACCCCTATCATCTTTGGGAGTGGAAAGGACCCCTATCTCCAATGAATTCAATGCTGCCCTTCCATCCCCATCGGAGATGCTAATGAGGTAATCTACTGCCTCCCTATCGATCTCCACCCTATACCCTCCCAGCCCCTTTTTGCTATCCTTCAATCCCCTCTCTATCAATAGGGATATATCCTCATCCCCAAGGGGATTTAAAGGTATAACCATCATCCTCGATAGAAGTGCCTTGTTCACCTCAAAATAGGGGTTTTCCGTGGTGGCCCCAATCAATATAATTATCCCCCTTTCAACAAAGGGAAGCAATGCATCCTGCTGGGCCTTGTTAAATCTATGTATCTCATCTATAAAGAGGATTGTTCTCTTATTATAGAGCTTTAAATCCTCCTCAGCCTCTCCAATTATCCTCCTTATATCCTTTACTCCAGAGGTAACAGCCGATAACTTCTTAAAATTCATATCTGTAGTATTTGCGATTATCATGGCTAGGGTAGTCTTTCCCGTTCCCGGTGGCCCATAAAGCACCATGGAATTTATTCTATCCGCCTTTATGGCCCTATCTAAAAATTTACCTTCGCCCAATATATGGCTTTGGCCCACAAATTCGGATATGGATGTCGGTCTCATCCTATCCGCTAGGGGAGCATCCTTTTTTAATTGGTTTTCCATATTCAAAGTAAATAGATCCATATCATCACCTATTCATCCCTTATCTATTAACATTCATGGTATATTAAATGGTTTCCTTAGTCAATAAAACCCATTTAAAAACCGGATGGGGATTAACCCCCACCCGGCCAATATATCCTAATTGGTCTCTATTACCGTATCTGGATCATCCTCAATCTTTGCTACAGTCAATCCCCCTACAACGCTCAATACAATTGCTGCAACAGGCATCAAATAATTGAAAAATGCCCATTTTCCATACTGAAGCGTGGATACCCCTAGTATTCCCGTCATAAACACTCCACAGGTATTCCAAGGTATTAATGCAGAAGTCAAGGTTCCCGCAGACTCGAGAGCATTAGATAATGTCTTAGGATGCAATCCTTGCTTTTTGTATGCATTAGCATACATCCTACCAGGTACCACTATGGATATATACTGTTCGGGCATAGTAGCATTACTGAATATACAAGTTGCTACCGTTGCGGTTATCAATCCAGTGGCGCTCCTTACCTTTCTCAATATAACATCTACTATAACCTCTAGCTGTCCCGTCTTCTCCATAATTCCACCAAACATCATAGCGATTATGGTCAAGGATATAGAATACATCATTCCATCCAATCCTCCAGCTGTCAATAGCTCATCTATTACCTCTAACCCAGTCTCACTGACAAACCCTCCATAGCTAGCATCCAATATACTACCTAAGGTAGAGCCTTGGAATATAAATGCCTCTATCATTCCCAATGCTATTCCAATGGTTATACCAGGGATAGCCGGAACCTTAAAGGCTATTGAAACTATTACCGCTAGAGGCGGAATCAATAGAAATGGTGAAATATTAAAGGAAGCAGCTAACCCATCCTTTATTACAGCTATCGAAGACATATCCGCAGAAGTGCTAGTATATTTAAAACCTATAAATAGATATAATGCCATAGAAAGTACATAGACTATTGCGGTGCTTGATATCATGAATTTAACATGGGTGAAAACATCTGTTCCAGCAACTGCTGGTGCCAAGTTGGTAGTATCGGATAGTGGAGATAGTTTATCTCCAAAATATGCCCCCGAAACAACTGCCCCGGCTGCGATAGGTGCCGGTATCCCGAGACCACTGGCGATACCCATAAGAGCTAGCCCTATGGTGCCTGCGGTTCCCCAGCTTGTGCCCGTTGCCAAGGATGTGATAGAGCATATTATGAGTGCGGCCACTAGAAATATATTGGGTCTCAATATGCTTAGACCGTAGTAGATCATACTTGGGACCACTCCAGCCTCTAGCCATACTCCTATTAACACCCCAATTACCGCAAGGATAATAACTGCCTGCAATGCCTGATAGATGCCATCAAACATGCTCTTTTCAATTTCCTCCCAGCTATATCCGAGCCTTATAGCCATAAGCGCTGCAAAAGCTGACCCTATTAACATCGGTACATGTGGATCCGCCTCAAATTTTGCAATACTTATAGCCATGACAACTATCAGGAAACCGAAGGATAGAATTGCCTCATAGAGATATGGTTTTCTCTTTTCCTTCAAATTCATATCTTTACTCCCCTTTCATTATTTTTATAATTCACTTCTCAAGATATTGTTCTAACTATATCAAAGATTCTGAAAGCTATCAATAAAATAATAAAATATAATATATCCCATCTTCTTACAGCCCTAAAATATATCCTTCTTAATATACTCGGATGTCATAGCCCCTAAAATGCCACCATAGGTCAATTTGAATTCTACTATATCCCCAATAGCATAATCGATATTGCTATCCGTACCATCTAATATTAGATGGTCACTGCTCCCGCCTAGGATAGACAATTCTCCATCAATGGGGATCAATGAACCTGGCTCCACATCCTGTTTACCTACTGCACATATAATCCTCTTCCTCCTGCCCCTATCTATAAAGGTCGGTACCTCCCCAAAAGCATCCCTACCGATCTTCCCCACGGGCATGGAGGGCTTCACCTTTGCCTCTATTACCTCCGCTTCCAATTTAAATGCATCATCATGGGTATTGTCAATTCTGCTTCCATAGGCTGTTTCCAAGCCGAGTACTAAGGATTCCCCCAATCTTAAATTATTGATACCCTCTATCCATCCATCCTTCGACAACAGATGTAAGCTACTGGAATTCCCTCCCGATATCACCTTCATATCCATATCGAATTCATCTTCTATGGATCTAGATATCCCCATCAATTTCCCTAGGTTCCATTCCTCGGGGATCACCCCACCATAGCAGGTTAAATTGGTTCCAATCCCAATCAACTCGATACCCCCTAAAGATTTCACCTCCTCTAATATATTGAAGATTTCCTCCTCATAATAATACCCCTCCCGTAGATCTCCCAGGTCTACCATCAAGATTATCCTATGCCTCTTATCTATGGCTTCAGCCTCTTGGGATAGTGCTCGAATCGTAGCAATTTCAGAATTTAGGGATATATCCGCATATTCCACTACCTGCCTTACCTGGGATAGCATGGGCAGCCTCAACAGTATCTTGGGTATATTAAGTTTTTTTAATCCTCTCAGGTTTTCAATTCTGGAATCAGCCAGATAGCTTACCCCGCCATCGATATATGCCTGCGCTATTTTGGGATTTCCGCAGAATACCTTGGTGACCCCCGCAACCTCTATATCATATCCCCTGCATATACCCATTATGGTGGCCACATTGTGTTCTATCTTGCCTAAGTCCACCTTTATCCTAGGATATTCCATATCTACCTCCAACATACCGTGTTTTGAATAGTATATGGGCTTATAATCCCAAACTATCCTTCAACAATACTAGAGCCTCTTCAGGATATTCCTTCGACATAACCCCTAATGAAGCCATTATATAATTGCTATCTATTACTATACGGGCCCCTTTAGTGGGCAATAATTCGACACCCCTATTGCCAGAGGTTATCCGTTCCAATATATTAATCCTATTCGGCAACCTAGATAATGCCCCACCCGTTCCGACTATGGTTTTAACCATCGTTAGATCCTTACCTTCGGCAATGGTTTTTTTGCCCCCAGGTCCATATAGGTCCCTGAGGCGGCCGGCATGTCTTTTGATTGCGGTTATTACGGCATGCTCGGTCAACTTCTCTACAAAATCCCTTTCCATTTCCGACTCGGGGATTGGCTCATAGTTCTCTATCATATTTTTTAAATCCCCATCGGTAATGCTTAATTCCTTTATGAGCTCCTCCTCGCCCACCATGCTTACGATATTGTGCATATTCACATATACCCCTAGATCCCCCTCCACGGTCCGTTTTGCCAAGGGTTCTGGATTTATGAGGATTCGAGATATCTCCTCACTACCCTCGGTTACCGAATGAATATCGGTAGTGGCCCCTCCAACATCCACCGTGAGTAGATCGCCTATATCATCGTATAATAGTTCCGAAGAGGCCATTACAGCCCCTGGAGTAGGCATTATAGTCCCGGTCACCATATCCCTTACCTTCTCCATTCCCGGTCCATGGATGATATGCTTTTCAAACACACCCTGGATTATCCGCCGTGTAGGGTCAATATTCAATTGATCGATCTTGGGATAGACATTATCTACAATATACAGTTCGGATTTGCTACCGTCGAATAATGCCCTTACCTCACCCTGGTTCTCGATATTTCCGGCATATATTACAGGTATATTCAAATTCAATTCCGATATGAGTTGGGAATTATATAGGGCGGTATCCCTTTCGCCATAATCCACCCCGCCGGCTATTAATATTATATTTGGATCTATATCCTTTATCCTATCTAAATCTGAGTCCCTAAGCCTCCCGGCGGTTATATATTCTATATTTGCCCCCGCTCCTAGAGCTGCCTCCTTGGCAGCCCTTACGGTCATATCATATACTAGACCATGAACGGTCATCCTCAATCCCCCTGCAGCGCTACTGGTGGCTATCATTTCGAGGTATTCAATTGCATTGACGCCCAATGTCTTAGCTAAATCCTCAATAGCAGATTTGAGACCTATATTTACATCCCCCTCATCCACTGATGTTGGAGATTGACCTTGCCCTATGAATTTAGGACAGGGTTGAAAGTTAAATGCATTGACCACGGTAGTGGTGCTTCCAATTTCAGCTACTAGTAGATCGATCTTCATTCCTTGCCCTTCATCTCTCTTCGTCTTTGCACCAGGAATGTTGCTACCTGATCACCGGTTGAGCCTCTGCCAAAGCCCATATCCATTCCATTTTCTCTAGCTAATTCATTGGAAACCTGTGTACCCCCTGCTGCCAATATTATATTATCTCTTATTCACTTCTCGACGCATAGCTCATGTAGCTTCTTCATATTCCTATAGTGGATATCATCATGGCTTATTATGGTCGAAGCCAGTATCGCATCCGCATCCAATTCTATAGCCGCATCAACCAGCTTTTCAACGGGGATGGATGTGCCCAGATAGTTGCTCTCTATTCCATACTTTTCGATACCATCATGCTTTATATCTATGATCTCCCTTAAGCCAACCGAATGCTCATCTTCCCCTATAGTAGCCGCTACCACCATCATTGGGTTTGTATATATATCCTCCCTGATCTCATCTTCAGTCAACACTTCTGGTTTGGGTGGTATTACCAATTCATCTATATCTATTGTGAAATCCACCCTACCCCTTAGCTCTATTCGTGTCCCCTCTGCCTCCTGCATTATCTCCCTATGGATTACCTCCACATCCTGTAGCCCGAGCTTCCTACCTATTTCCAATGCGGCAAATTCTGCGACCCTTTCCTCAGCAGGCAGGAATAGGGTGATCAGTATTATCCCATCCCCTAACCATTCCATCTCCGGCTTCAGCTTAGAGGTACCCCTTAATTCCTTGGTCTCCTCAAGTCTTAAGTATATATTGTCGTTCTCATCCAATTCGTCAATATAGACTATCTTATCTGCATCCTCGAAGGTACATCCCCCTATCAACCTAGCTGGATCGTCTATAGCATCCTCATCATATTGTTCTATATTGTTATATCCGAAATGAGCCGTTACCGGGGCCATATAATCCACATCCCTCTCATATACGGTCCCCACACCCACGCCCCCATCCGATTTTCTAGATATGCCATCGCCATTTCTCTCAGGGTAATATCCGGAATCCACAAAGAACCCATCTTCTACAGCCTTAAAGTATCCTCCAACTTCTAGGATCTCCTCCATAAATAGTATAGCCCTTTCCTTAAGCTCCCTAACCTTTTCAGCCAATTCCCCGCTATCCCTCTTTATCTCAAGCATGTCCATAAGCCCATCCATGCCCGCAAAGGCCTGCTTTGCTGTATCCACTGCCTCTATATTGTATATATGCCATGGTACATTTCGTCCCTCATCCGGAGTTATGGTGGATTGGATCTCCGCCCTAGTCAGCTGGGATATTAATAGATTTAATACATGGGTCACGGTAGCTTCCCTTGCAGATGATTCCATATATTTGGTATTCATCTGTGCCCTCATCTTATATTCGGCAAACAATTCCCTCAGAGCAATAGCATAGGGTAGATCCAGCCTCATACATGGAGCTGGCGGCGCTGTTGGAGGTACCGTTGAAAGACAGATATTCTCCTTCTTCATGCCCACCTTTACGGAAAACATGGAGTTGATAGCATGTTGCACCATCAGCTCGGGCATTACCTTCCAGGCCTCCCTAGCAGTCGCATTTGCATTATGAGCCCCATCTATCTGTGCTATATCAGCCCATGCTAGGCTTTTCTTAGCGCTTGCTGCATCTACAAAGGACCTTATCATATTTATATTTCTATATAATACATTGTATTGGGGATCCTGATGTGCCCCATTAACCCCTTCCTCTGCAAACATGACGGCAATCTCCGGTCCCGCCACCCCTGAAACATAGGAATGATAGTTGATGGGTCTGCCCACCTCATCTTCGATAAGATCTAATGCCTTCCGCTGGGCCCTCAGCTGCTTTCGGGTGATGGGTATTCCGCCTATTCCCTGCGGTGTTCCCTCTATCAGACCATCGAAATGGCTTTGACCTGCAGTCCTTATCACCATTAAATGATCGGCCCCATGCCAAGCTGCCATCCTCATACGCCTTATATCATCTTCAAACCTACCCGATGCAATTTCGGTGGTTATTATGGATTTGGATTGGGGATCTATATCATCGAAGTATTTAGCAGCAGGTAGGGGTTGGCTATCCTGAAGGGGTTCAGACATATCATGGTATTCAAATTTACCTATCTGCCTTTTCTCATCGACGCCCTCCCTCCAGGTCCAACCTCTTCTTCTAGGTCTATACTTGTCTAGGTCCTCCAATATATATTCAATATCCAGCTTTTTATTTGGTTTCAGCTCCATTAGCCTTCCCCTCCTTGAAATATAGCTATTACATCATCCCACATATCCCCATCTGCCAATTTTAATCCGGCCTCTCTGATCTCCATGCCTCTATCCCTAGCTAGCCTATATACGATATGCCCTGCCCCTTTTCCTATCAGGCCCCTATCGATTATGCCCTCAACTATGCTCTGGGCCTCTAGGCTTGAGAATCCCATCCTCAGGAGTACCGATCTCTCGATAGATGGGGTGGTATTCTTCTCAGCTAGCTCTACCAGGGGGTTGACAACCTTTTCAGCTAACTTCCAGAACCTCTCTTCGAGTTCGGTTTCGCTTAGATTCGCCAGATGCTTCCTTCTTTCCTGAAAATCATCTTCCCTTTTCATCACAAAACCTCCTAATATTCCTATTTCAAACCATCCAATATCCCCTCGATAGGTATCCAATTTTCTTTGGCATTCCCTGTTGGAGATACCCTATCCATCCCTCAATCCTATTGCCGCTATCATCCTTCCATCCGTTCCATTTTCCCCCCTATATGAATGGAATTTGTCCATATTACAGCTGGTGCAGATCCGGGGTACGATAATATTTTCCCCTCCTATGCCCTTTTCCTTGGCCTGTAGATAGTTCACCTTCCATAGGTCTAGGAATACCCTGTCATCCCTATCTACCAATATATCTGGAAATTCTGTAAATTTATCCTTGAACTCATTGCCTAAATCCATTCCCACCTCATAACAGCATGGTCCTATAGATGGACCTATGCCTATAATTATATCCTCGATATCGGACCCATAATGATCCACCATCCTGCCTATCATCTTCCCGGTTATATTCCCATAGGTTCCTCGCCACCCCCCATGGGCTATTCCAACTATCCTTTTCCCGGGGTCGACGAAATATATGGGGACGCAATCCGCATGGCCGGTAGATAATATGATATTGGGTAAATTGGTTATAAGTCCATCACCCTCTAGGTTGGAAATCCTCCCGAGATCATCCCCATAGGAGTCTATCACGACGATATTCGTGCCATGCACCTGCTTAAGCCCCACCCTACTCGTTTCCGGCATATTGAATAACCTAGCAATCTGCCCAGTGGTATTCCGATCATTCCAGCCTATCCTCGATGTAAATAGATGCTCTATATGATCTATCTCCCTCAACCCTTCAAACTGATAATAGAGTAATCTATCCTTAGCTATTTCTATGGTTTCCATATAACACCTCTGATGATAATTATTTATTCTCCCAATAATTTCTTTAACTCCTCCATAAAGGTATTGATATCCTTGAACTGCCTATAAACGGAAGCAAAGCGTACATATGCTACCTCGTCTAGGTCCTTTAAATTCCTCATGATGATCTCCCCTATATATTGGCTGGTTACCTCCTTATCCATGGAATTATATAGATCCTTTTCAATCTGATCCACTATGCCCTCTATAGCATTGAGTGGTACCGGCCGTTTCTCACATGCCTTTAGGATTCCGGCCATAGCCTTATTCCTATCGTACGGCTCCCTATTGCCATCCTTTTTGATTATCAACAATGGTATGGACTCTGTTTTTTCATATGTGGTAAATCGCCTAGAGCATTTTATGCATTCTCTTCTACGCCTTATTGCTTGTCCCTCATCTGTTGGTCTGGAATCTACCACCTTGGTATCATAGTAATCGCAAAATGGACATCTCATATCAGTACCCCCAAAGCCTATATTGTATCGTCAATTATATTATATATTCTACATAATGTCTAATCATCCCTTCTTCGGATCTATATCCACCAAAATAGCATCCGTCCCAATCCTCACTATATCCTCCCAGGGAATTACGAGGTCATTACTCCTTCCGAATAGGCCCAATACCCTACTAGAATCAAATATGATAATTGCCATGGCCCTTTCCTCTTCCAAATTCAATTCAAAATCATATATAGATCCGATCTTGGAACCATCCCTGATATTGATAACTTCCTTTTCCCTCATCTCCGATAACCTAATCATCATCTCACCCCATCAACGCCTTTTAATATATATATTAAAGGGTTGATGGGAAATATGCCTTATACCAATGAATATTTATATTCTATAATATTTATACCCTATATGAACTTTCTCATCTCACGTAGGGCATTCTTCTCTAATCTGGAAACCTGGGCTTGTGAAATTCCTATCTCATCCGCAACTTCCATTTGGGTCTTCCCCTCATAGAATCTTAAATTTAAGATCAACCTCTCCCTCCGATTCAACTTACTTATGGCCTCCCTCAATGCGATCTCCTCAAGCCACACCTTATCCTCCGATTGCTCATCCTTGACCTGATCCATCACGAAGATAGCATCACCACTATCATGATATATGGGTTCGAACAGGGAAATGGGCTCCTGAATAGCATCCAAGGCAAATACTATCTCCTCCTTGGGCATATTCAGCTCCCTAGATATATCCATAATAGTCGGCTCCTTGAGATTTTTGCTCACCAATTGATCCCTAGCCTGTAGGGCCTTATAGGCGATGTCCCTTAATGATCTGCTCACCCTTATCGAATTATTATCCCTAAGATACCTTCTTATCTCCCCAATTATCATGGGTACCGCATATGTAGAGAATCTTACCTTCTTACTTAAATCGAAATTATCTATAGCTTTTATCAGTCCTATACATCCCACCTGGAATAGATCATCTACATTTTCCCCTCTTCTATTGAACCTCTGAATTATACTGAGTACTAACCTTAGGTTTCCCTGTACGAATTCCTCCCTTGCCTCCATATCCCCTGCTTTGATCTTCACGAATAATTCCTGCATCTCTTCATTTGTTAGTACCGGTAATTTAGATGTATTGACACCACAAATTTCCACCTTATTTGTGTACACCTACTTCATTCCCTTCGCCATTTATTGCCCCTTTCATATGAAATTATTACCTCTATGGATTATTTTATTCAATATTTATCTGTTAAAGATATCCATATCATATCAACCTAGCTATCTCCGTTTTCAGCCTTTTAATTATCCTTTTCTCCAATCTCGATATATAGGATTGTGAGATCCCAAGCCTATCGGCTACCTCTTTCTGGGTTCTTTCCTTCTCATCGTTTAGGCCGAACCTCAGCTTTACGATGGTCCTCTCCCTACCCGAGAGCTTACCAATTGCTATATCCAGGAGCTCCCTATCCACTTCTTTTTCTAAAAATTTAAATATAATATCCGCATCGGTGCCTAATATATCCGATAATAATAGCTCGTTTCCATCCCAGTCTACATTAAGAGGCTCATCGAATGACACTTCCGATTTCAGCTTATTATTTCGTCGTAGGTACATAAGGATTTCATTTTCTATGCATTTCGATGCATAGGTGGCTAGCTTAATATTCCGCTCGGGATTAAACGTATTAACGGCCTTTATCAAGCCTATGGTCCCAATGGATATCAAGTCTTCAATACATATTCCGGTATTTTCAAACTTCCTAGCTATATATACGACCAATCTCAAATTTCTTTCTATCAAGGTCCCCTTTATGGAATCATCGTATTTTAATCGTTTAAGACAACGACTCTCCTCATCAGGGTTCAATGGTGGTGGTAACACCTCCCCGCTCCCTATATAATGGATCACATCCAATAATTTAAGTTTTTTCAGCAATCTATAGAAAAATAGCCTCACCCTAATACTCTTTTCCCCCATAAACTATACCCCCTATTCCAATATTTCAGGATGCAATAATCCCCTATACTCCCCATCTTCAACTAGCCTATCATTATAAATGGCGACTATTATATCGCCCTTTAATTCCCTAAATTCATCATCGAAATGTATCCCCATCCTATCGGGTTTAAACCCCATGAGTATGCCACTATCATTGCCTATTGACTTAAAAGGTATCAACCTAAAGCTGATATCCGTACCCAGCCTTTCCATCATATCTGCCATAGCCTCGAGGTCCAATTGCTTCCCATATGAATACATATCCCTGATCAATCCTGGCAGAATACCTTCCAACTCCCCATATTCAACGATTACAACCGGCAGCTGTGATACGGGCTCCTTTAGCGAATTACCCGTATCTATCAATGCCAATAACTGTGTTTGTCGCTGGTTGAGTTCTATAATTATATTGGCCATACACCCCTCTCTACTGAATTTAGAACGATGGAATTGTAATATATACCTTATGAGTATAATCGCCAGCACTATCCCCATAGCTAGAAATTTAGTCAACTCTTCTAGGCCTCCAAAGGAAAATTTAATTGCATTAAAATTACTATTCAATATATAGAAGATTCCTATTATTGAACCTGCAAAGGCAAATGATACCATGTAGAAGGTCGATATCTGCCTTAAAAATAATATCAATCGATCTGGGTTAAATGCTAATATGATCATGAGCATTGAAATTGAGAATTTGATCGAGAACTTGACCATAAACTGCAATGGAGGGAAAAATACTACGAGTGTATATAATGATCCTATTAACGCCGCTATAAATATCCTCAATTTGCTGGTTTTTGTTCTTGTAATGCCCTTGGTAACATATAGTATAATAAGATTGATTATAATATTTTCTATTAATAGGTATTCAATATATACATGCAAGAGAATACCCCCTCGTAATAATGTGCTACTAATTATACCTATTCAATAGACATACCATTTATGTATATTATATATAAGTTGTACATAGAAATTTGTCAGTTTTTAGGCAACAAAAAAACGTATCTCCTATATGAGAAACGTTTTTTGTCATTATTATATGATTTTCTTCAATCCCTTTTCCTTAGAAATGTGGGTATGTCTAGATCATCCAATGAGAAATCGCTAGCTGCTGCAGTTTCTTCATCCATTCCAACCCCATCCATGGCAATATCTAAAAACTTGCCCCGTCTATTGGGCTCAAAACCTGTCGCAATAACTGTTATCTTTATTTCATCCTTTAGGTCCTCTTCTATCCCAGCTCCAAATATTATATTGGCATCCTGATCTACGGCCTGCCTAATCAAATCCGCAGCCTCATTTACCTCAAATAGCCCTAAATCATCCCCACCTGTAATATTTAATAATACCGCCTTGGCCCCATTAATCGATGTCTCTAATAATGGACTCTTGATAGCCTGCTTAGCAGCCTCCACTGCTCTATTCTCGCCAGTGGCTCGTCCAATCCCCATATGGGCTATACCCTGATCATACATAATCGTCTTCACATCGGCGAAATCTAGATTGATCAGATTGGGCACTGCGATTAAATCTGATATGCCCTGTATTCCCTGTTTAAGTACCTCATCCGCCATGATGAAGGCTTCCATCATGGTCGTCTTTTTTTCCGCTACCTGCAACAACCTATCATTAGGTATAGTAACCAATGTGTCAACCCTATCCTTTAAATCCTTCAAACCCTTTTCGGCATGGTTGGTCCTTCGCTTGCCTTCAAAGGTAAAGGGTTTGGTTACAACACCCACCGTCAATATTCCAAGATCCTTCGCTACCTCTGCAACTATAGGGGCAGCACCTGTTCCCGTCCCTCCACCCATTCCAGCCGTTATGAAGACCATATCAGCATCCTTCAAGGATTCTGTTATCTCATTTCTATTCTCTTCTGCCGCTTTCATCCCTATATCTGGATTTGCACCAGCCCCCAGCCCCTTGGTAAGTTTCTCACCTATTTGCAGCTTATACTCGGCCTTTGATGAGTTAAGGGCCTGCTTATCGGTATTTACGGCGATGAATTCAATTCCCCTAACACCACAATCTATCATCCTGTTTACGGCATTATTACCTCCACCACCGATACCGATAACCTTAATCCTAGCAAATCCTTCAACATCAACATCAAAATCAAACAAGTCCTTGACCTCCTCCTCAATTAAATTCAAGTCTGGCTATTGAAGATAAGTATATCAGCTCCTAATCTATTTTTTTAGTACAATTATATATACCAAATCTCCTTATAGGAGATTAGTTATCCTTTTTGAGCTTTCTCCTGAATAGTATTATCCTTCTGATGCCCGCAAAGTTTTCAAACAATCTTCCACCAAATGTGAATATGGCTGCATAATACAGTGGTACCCCTAATCTATCCCCAACATAGGCTAAAAAAGCTGCGATTATAGCATTGCCGAAGAATCCAGATAGAAATATGCTCACGTCGAATTTATTCTCTAGATTTGCTCTTATGCCACCGAAGACGGAGTCTAGGCAGGCCAAAATTGCTACCGATATGTATAGGGAATAGGCTGCACTATAGGTATAGGGTAGTAAAAATCCGATTGCCATACCGATTAATATACCAATTAAGGCAAAAAACATATCAATCACCCTCTTTTAATGGTTTCGCATATCTGAAATTGAATCTCCCACGATATGCTGGAATTTCAATATCATCCTCTATGGTAGTCTCAACATTTATTTGATCGATGGTTTTGAGCGCGTAGCTATAGGTATTTGGGGCATTTATAGCAGCACTCAAAAGTTTTTGATCCCCTATGGCCCTTATATAGAAGGGTGCTCCCCCTAGGCTTTTACCATTAGCCCTTATGATCGGCCCACCGCATTTTATCTCCGTTATGGATAGTATTCGTTCATCGTTGATGCTTATAGCTTCAGCACCAGCCCCCCGTAAATCGTTTATAATTCTCAATATATCCACGTCGTGAACTACATCTAGATCATATTCCTCGCCAAGGGCACCCTCCGCCATATTATCATATAGGGTGACTACAATTCCGGAACCTTGTACATCTTTTAAACCTGAAATGAGTTTGTTCTTCTCCAGGTCATCTCCCAGGATATCGATTATATCCCTATCCTCATGGATTATATTCTCGAATTCCTCGATCTTCCTTTCCTTTTCAACGATTAGTTCTTCCAGATCGTTTCTCTCATCTATTATAGCATCTATTTCCTTTCTGGTCTCCTGAATAGACCTTAATGTGGCCAAAGGTATAGCCGGTATATTATGTTTAAATTGAACCGATATGAAGATCCCCAATACAATGGAGGAAAATAAGATTGCGAATTTAGTTTTTATAATATCATCCATATAAATCCCCCAAGTCCTAATTGCTCACTTCTTCCGTTGGTTTCGAATATACAAACTCCACCAGTTTCCTATACTTTGGTATCTCTATGCTCTTTTCCTGGCTCAAATGTACTATATAATCATAGTATTCAAGAGTCCATACGATACCCCTCTTGAGCGCCAATGCAGACTCCAATTTTTGTGGGTCTCCAATGGCTTTGATTACGATTGGAGTGCTTATGGTCACCCCATTTACCTCGATTAGATCCCCAGCTTTTTCTATCTCGGTAAAGGTGGTATATCTTTGATCGTTTACAGATATGGCTTCCGCCTCTGCCGCATTCAACACGCTTATAACCTGGAGTATCAGATCCAAATCGTCTATGATGCTATATTCATCCCCAAATTGTACATCCGCCGGGGGATCCTGCACCTCTAGAATTATACCCGGCCCTTCCAGATCTATATATCCAGCTAGCATCCTATACTTTTCTAGATCATTATATAGATTCTGTACATATGCGTTATCATCAGCCTCTCCCTTTTCATACTGATCTATCTTATCCTCGGCTTCATCTAGCGCCTTAGCAGTTGCATCCCTTTCTTCCTGGGCCTTCTTCAACTCCAAAGCCAACTGTTGAGCCCTCTGGGTCGGCAATACACCGTCCCCAACGGTTCTGCTGACGGTCTTCAATTGTATAGATAATATGATCCCAAGGAATAACGAGATCATAGTAATTGCTAATCGACTATTCGTCTTCTTCATATAACTCCCCCTGTTGGCTCCCAGTTATGACTACTGGATTACCACCCTTATTGAACAATATTCGCCTTACATCCCTATCCTCTTTTTCGATATCCTCTAGGATATGATGTAAAAAGCTATACTTATATTTTACATTATGTAAAGGACCAAATGCAACCTTAATACCATTTTTTAATCCTATAATTATATTATTCATATCGCTACAATCTATATGCTTCATCATCGAGAAGAGTCCACTTTTCTGACCTAAGAGGATGAATTCCGTCATATCGGATATCTCCAATAATTCGAATACATTATCCCTTACCTCTGGACCCTTCAATTCCAGCCCAACGATCCGAGGCAGATCGATACCCTCGTTCTCTTGCTCTATCGATAATATATATCCTTCCTCGTCTATATGGACTAAGGCACCAATATGGGGGATGACGGCCACCTCCGTCCTCTCCTCTACCTCTATGATTATTCGATCCGGGAGGCTTCTACTCACCCTTGAATTCCTTATATATGGTATGGCGTTTAAGGCCTCCTCCCATAACCCCTTATCGATTTTAAAGATATTTATTCCCACGGAATAGGGTGAAGCCTCAATGATCTGCTCGGGTTCTATTCTGTCTACACCGATCACCTCAATATCCACTATGTTAAAAAAATGTGTTTGAAAGATAAATAGATATGATGAAAACAATATCAATATAAATAAAAAGAGCCTCAGTATCACCCTTCGTCTGCGTAGCCTTCTTTCCATCCTTTTACCCTTTATCATAGAATATCCACCTACTTGCTCGTCCCAAATTATACCAGTAGCAAAAAATGCTACTACTTCACCACCTTTATATCTGCACCCAGTTCCTGCAATCTAATATGGAGATCCTCATATCCCCTTTCGATATGGTATATATCGTCGATTTCGGTAGTTCCCATTGCCGCCAGCCCTGCCAATACTAAACAGGCCCCACCTCTTAAATCCTTGGCATTCAACTTCACACCTGTTAGCTCTTTAACCCCCTTGATCACCGCTACCTTTCCAAATATCTTAATATTTGCCCCCATCCTAATCAATTCCTCAGCATGTTTAAACCTGCTCTCAAATACCGTCTCCGAAATTATACTAGTTCCATTGGCTATGCTGAGTAAGGCCATCATCTGGGCCTGCATATCCGTTGGAAATCCTGGATAGGGCAATGTTTGAATCATCTCAATGGGCCTAATACCATTGGTATTCACTACCTTTAACGAACTATTATTGCTATATACTAGACAACCGGCCTCCCTCAATTTGGCTATAATAGCCTGAAGGTGTTCCGTCACTATATTATTTATTATCACCTCGCCATTAGTCATTGCAGAAGCGATCATATAGGTTCCCGCCACTATTCGGTCGGACATGGTAGTATGGGTGACATCGGTCAGCCTATCTACACCTTCGATTATTATCACGCTGGTGCCCGCCCCATTCACCCTAGCCCCAGCTCTATTTAAGTATTCCTGTAAATCCACTATCTCCGGCTCCCTAGCCGCATTGCGTATTATGGTAGTTCCCTTGGCCTTAACAGCCGCCAACATGATATTTTCAGTTGCCCCCACGCTCGGATAATCCAGCTGTATCTCTGCCCCTTTCAGTTCCCTCGCCTTGCAATGCAGAAGGCCATGGGATTCCTCTATCTCCACCCCTAACTCCCTCAAGGCCTTCAGATGTAGATCTATCGGCCTATGTCCGATCTCGCAACCGCCTGGGTAGCTGATGATTATCTCCCCACATCTACCCAGCATAGCACCCATAAGAATGATGGAAGACCTCATCTCGCCAACCAATTCCTCGGGTATCCTGATGCTATCTATCGGCTTTGAATCCACCCACATCATCTTATCGATTCGCCTTATCCTACTCCCAAGGGATAGTAATATCTCCTCCATAACCTCTACATCCCTCAATTTGGGAACATTAAAGATGGTGCTTTCCTTTCCTCCAATAACCGTTGCCGCTAATATAGGTAAAATGGCATTTTTAGCACCTGATACGCTGATTTCGCCGGTTAGTCTATTCCCACCGTTGATAATTATCTTTCCCATTGTCACACCTCCAAGTATGCCATATTGACATATATCTATATATTATGCGCATCCCTTGGAAGTGTGATGGATTAATTATCTAGTAAGGTCATCTATAATATCTACTATCTCCTCAGCTGCATCCAGTCTACCCATCCTCCTACTATTGCGGGCCATACTGGATAGTTTTTCCCTATCATATATGATCTCATATATGCTTTCATTTAGATTCTCGCCGGTCAAATCCGCTTCTAAGATCAGATGGGCAGCCCCCTCATCCTCAAATGCCCTTGCATTGTATTCCTGATGATTCTCAGCGGTATATCCCTTCGGTATCAGTATGCTCGGGATGCCAATAGCGGATACTTCAGCCAATGTAATAGCTCCGGCGCTAGTTATAATCAGATCGGCAATATTCAACCCCTTGGGCATATCATAGAAATATGGCATAATTCTTATGTTCTTCCCAAGCTCAATACCCATGAGTTCTATATCCTGCATAAATTCATCATAGAATCTATTGCCCGTAACATGTATTATCTGCATATTATGCTTTGTAGCATTCATCTCAATCACATGCAGCATCGCCTCGTTGAGGCTCCTCTGGCCCCCGCTGCCTCCAAATGATAGTACGACGGGAATATTGCGACTTATTTCCAATTCCATATAGGCCTTGTCCCTATCAACCTCCATAAGATCCCCCCTAATCGGGTTCCCAGTGACTAAAACCCGCTCGGGATGCTTAAAATATCCTCTAGATTCTTCAAATGTGATAAGGGTTCTGTCCACAAACCTGGAGAGAATCTTATTGGTAACCCCTGGAAAGGCGTTCTGCTCATGGATTACCGTTGGAATTCCCCTTCGGCTTGCAATATATACTACGGGCCCACATACATATCCCCCAGTTCCAATTACAATATCCGGCCTATATTCCTTGATAATCCTCCTGGCATCATTTATACCCAGGGCCAATTCCTTTATAGCTAGGAGCATATCCTTACCTATCTTCCTCGGCATCCCCCTAACCCTGATGGCCTTGAAATCTAGGCCTTCGCGGGGTACCAATTCGCTTTCCAATCCCTTTGCTGTCCCCACATATAATATCTCTGCATCTCTATGCCTATTCTCTATCTCCTTAGCTATGGCTAGGGCTGGATATATATGTCCCCCAGTTCCACCGCCGGTTATTAGATACCTCATCTATTTCAACTCCTGTTCAATTTAACATGCCTTGATATATTGAGCAATATTCCAATAGCCGACATATATATTATCAACGATGTCCCCCCATAGCTTACCAGGGGCAAGGGAATTCCCGTGGTGGGAATGGAGGATGTTACCACCGCGATATGAATCAGCGATTGAATAGTTATCATAGCCACTATGCCAGTAGCAAGAAGGCAGCCAAATAGATCCTCTACACCCAACGCTATCCTTATGCCCCTCCATATGAGAGCCACAAATAGTAGAATCACCGTCGATGTGCCTAAGAATCCCAATTCTTCACCTATTATTGCAAATATAAAGTCGTTATAGGATTCGGATATATAGAAAAACTTCTGCCTACTCTTACCCAAGCCCAATCCGAAGAGTCCGCCTGAACCTAGGGCATATAACGATTGTACGGTCTGCCAACCTGCATCCAATTTATCGGCAAATGGATCCCGAAATGCAGTAAGCCTCCTCATCCTATACTTATAGTCCTCGCTAGTGATGGCCTTTGCCAAGCCCAATGCAGCCATGGATACCATTGCGAATAGGTGGCTAATCTTCATACCCGCTATGAAGAATAGGCTTATCAACGTAGCCGCTAAGGCTACCGTGGTACCCAAATCCTTCTGTAGATAGATCATTCCACAGGATAGACCGATTATAGCTAGGACGGGCAATGTACCCCTTAAAAAACTATCAGCCTTGTTCTTTCTATTGGCCAAGAAGGCGGCCATAAATATTATAGCTCCTAATTTTATGAGGTCCGATGGCTGAAATGTCGTAATCTTTATATCCACCCATCTCCTAGCTCCCTTCCTATCCATCCCCAATGGGCTGAATATCAGCAACCCACTCAAGAGGGATAGTATGTATATCAAGCTGGACATCCTTCCAAGCAACTTATAATCAAAATTCATAAAGAAGAGCATTGCAAGGAATCCAATACCAGCCACCATTACCTGCTTCCTTAAAAAAAAGTATCCATCATCGAATGATTTCATGGCCTCAGGCCAGCTAGCGCTGAACACCATTATAATTCCTATGAATACAAGGAGCAGCGCCGATAGGAGTAGAGTAAAATCACAAGCTTTCTTTTTCCCCTTCTTAGCCATGCTATTCCTCCCCCAAACGATTTACAGATTCCTTAAAATGATTTCCCCTTATCTCAAAACTCTTATACATATCCCAACTTGCACATGCGGGCGAAAGGAGTATACTATCCCCCGGAATCCCCAATTGATAGCCCCTTCTAACGGCCGCATCCATATCATCTACTATATATATATTCTCAAATCCATATTTTATAGCAGTATCCCCTATCTTTTTACTGGTCTCCCCCAGTAGTATGAGGGCCTTTACCTTATCCCCCAGGGATTGGATCAGATCATCGAACCGGCTACCCCTATCCTGTCCCCCCGCTATCAATATAATGGGGGCATCCATTGCCCCTATAGCCCCTATGCTTGCCTCTGGATTAGTTGCTTTGGAATCGTTATAAAAACTTATACCCTGAATCTCACCTACATATTCTAGCCTATGCTCCACACCTGGAAATCTTTCGAGGACCTTCCTCATCGCATCCATTTTCAATCCCATTATCCATCCTATTGATATGCTAGCAAGGGCATTCTCTAGGTTATGTTTGCCCAAGATCCTTATATCCTCAACCCTTATAACCCTTTCCCTCGTCCCCCCATTATCAACTATGATATATCC
Source organism: Tissierellia bacterium (assembly GCA_012518745.1). Taxonomy (GTDB): domain Bacteria; phylum Bacillota; class Clostridia; order Tissierellales; family Tepidimicrobiaceae; genus DUNJ01. The sequence continues at coordinate 16,642 of JAAYRM010000076.1, read as the reverse complement.
ATCATCTATATATATTCCTCTATCAAGCTTATTATCCACGCTAAACCATATCAGCTTAGAGTGAATCTTGTCCTTGAAATCCTTCAATAGCGGATCATCGTAGTTTAATATGGTATATCCGTTAATGTCCTGATTTTGAAATATCTTCTTCTTAGCCTGAATATAATTATCTATATTCCCATGCCAATCCAGGTGATCAGATGTGATATTTAGGATTAAGCTCACCTTTGGATTGAATAATCTAGTATGCTCCAATTGAAAGCTACTCGCCTCTACTACGAATACATCCTCATCCCCGGCATTGAGCATATCCCATAATATGCCAACCCCTATATTCCCAGCTATATGGGTTGGGATGCCCGATTCCTTAAAAAATTCTCCAGTCAATAGCGTAGTGGTAGTCTTTCCATTTGTTCCGGTAATAGCTATCAAGTTGCTATCGGGTTTAATCCTATAGGCCAATTCCAAATCGGTAATAACCTCTATACCCTTTTCATCAGCCCTATTCAAAATATCTATAGTCGGAGGTATACCAGGGCTCTTTATGATCAGGTCTATATCATCCAATGGTATATCATCCGTGCCTAGATACAGATCTGCATCTATATCCTCTATCTGGCCTATGTATTCCTCTAGATCATTCTCCTCTTTAGCATCACTGATGAATATATTGGCACCCAGATTGTCTAAGGCCCTTGTGGTGGAAACTCCGCTTACGCCCAATCCCAACACCAGTATGTTTTTATCATTCAAATTCATCCCTACCCCAACTTTCAATCAGTTTAAACTGATGACCCCTATCAATGATAGTATAACCGTAACACTCCAAAACACTATGACAACCCTCGTCTCCGCCCAACCCTTCTCCTCAAAATGATGGTGGAGGGGGCTCATCAAGAACACCCTCTTGCCGGTCAATTTATAGGATATTACCTGAATAATTACCGATAAACTCTCTATAACATAGATTCCCCCTACTATCGGTAGCATCAGGGGAAGATTTAACAATATGGCAACTGCAGATACCGCCCCACCTAGGGCCATTGAACCCGTATCCCCCATAAATACCCTAGCTGGGTAGGCATTATATATCAAAAATCCAAGGCAGGCACCGGTTAAGGCCACCGAAAACATAGATATGCTGCTCATGCCCCAGTTGAGGGCAACTATTCCAAAGAAGGACATCACTATCAACGTAACTCCTGCGGCCAATCCATCTAGGCCATCGGTCAAGTTAACGCTATTTACCGTTCCCACCACCACAAATGCTATAAAGGGAACGTACATGATTCCCAAATCCAAATACCTATTGCTCAGAAAGGGAATAATTATATTCGTCCCCAATATGGAAGCATTTGATTGATATATGGCCAATAGTATGGCCAATGCTATCTGCGCCATCAATTTCTGATATGCCCTTAACCCAAGGGATCTCTTATTTACCACCTTAAAGTAATCATCCACAAATCCTATCAATCCAAAACCAATAGTAGACATCAATAATATATACATATCGCTATTCAATTGGCCCGAAGTTATTGTGGTTATCAAAAGGCCGATTAGTATTATTATGCCCCCCATGGTAGGCGTACCACTCTTCGATAGATGGCTTTCCGGCCCATCATCCCTTATGTTTTGTCCAATTTTCAACTTTACCAACACGGGAATGATTATAGGACCTAGTATTAAGGTCGTTGTAAACGCAACCAAGATGATTCTAATAATATCTATATATTCAATCATTGCTGTTCTCCTCTCCGGTATCCTCTATTACTATATGTGCATATCCCCTAATATGTCTAATACTATCTGTCTTTCGTCGAAGTCTATAACCCTATCCTCCATAATCGTATATGTTTCATGTCCTTTTCCAGCCAAGACTATTATATCATCGGGCATGGCTATCGATAATGCATATTCTATGGCCTTTCTCCTATCCACTATGACCACATGATCGCCCCCAATTTTCCTAATGCCCACCAGTATATCCTCTATTATAGCCTTTGGATCCTCAAACCTAGGATTATCCGAGGTGACTATCGCTAGGTCCGCATGCCTAGCTACCGTTTCCCCCATAATGGGTCGCTTCGTCCTATCCCTATTACCACCTGCTCCGAATACCACAATCTTTCTCCCCTCTGCAAACTGATCTATTGTACTCAGAATCTCCTCTAATCCATCCGGCGTATGGGCATAGTCTATGATGACGCTATAATCCCTATCTATGGGTACGATCTCAAACCTCCCCTTGATATTGGCAATACCCTCGATGCCCCTCTTGATGGTAGGTAGATCTATATCATAGACCATACCGCAGGATATGGCTGCCAATGCATTATATACGTTGAATCTTCCCAATAGCTTCAATTCTATGGGGATGGAACCCTTCCGGGTATTCAGGGTGAAATCTACCCCGGCTATATGGCAATCTACATCCGTTGCATAGACATCATAATCCCCATCTATTCCATAGGTGAGCATAGGTACCTCATTCCCTACCTCTTGCAAAATCCTTCTACCATATATATCGTCGCCATTTACTATATTATATGCCTTTGTCCTATTGAACAATTTTAATTTACTATTATAATAGTCCTCCATGGTCCTATGAAAATCCAGATGCTCCTCGGTAAGGTTGGTAAAGATCCCAACCTGGAAGTCCACATCCCTGACCCGTCTCAGCTCTAAAGCATGGGAGGATACCTCCATGGCGCAGAATTCCATTCCAGCATCCAACATCTCATTCAACTGCCTTTGAATTATGAGGGAATTTGGGGTGGTGTTCCTATTATCGAGAACCTTCCCGGCAAAATTTGAACCCATGGTCCCAATTATACCGGTATGTCTGCTGGCCTCCTCGAATATACCCTGTATCATATATGTAATAGATGTCTTCCCGTTGGTTCCAGTAATACCCATAACCTGTAATCGCCTAGATGGTTCGCCGTAGAATATGGATGAATATTCCGATAGTGCATCGATAGTATCATCAACCCTGATAAATGTAATATCATCCCTTTCAAGCGGAATATCCTTACTTACCACTATACAGATGGCGCCTTTATCTATAGCGCTATCTATATAATCATGCCCATCTACGGTAAAGCCCTTTATCGCGATAAACATATTGCCACGGGATACCTTCCTAGAATCATTCTCTATACCCGTAATCTCTATATCCCTATTACCCAGTATAGTTATTATTTGACTATTTTCGACTATAGTTTCAAGCTTCAAGTCAGCACCTGCTTTCCCTTACTCAATAATTAATTAAAAGGCAACTCTGAAAGTCGCCCTTTATTATATTACTCCTTTGCCTTGGAAAATTCAACTTCTATATTGGAATTTGTATCGATTTTTATACCCGGTTTGGGCTTCTGGGTCACCGCTAACCCCTCACCCTTGAATCGGTAATTCAATCCCAGATCATCTAGTATGTCTACTATCTCATCCTTCGATTTATCTATCAGATCTGGCATTATGATGCTATCGTTGGATTCAAACTCCTCCGATAGATAAAGATCTATTATAGAACCCTTGCTGACCTCTGTTCCCGGCAATGGAAACTGACCTATGATCAGGGAATCTTCAACGATATTTAAAGATTCCGTTGCGTACCTAAGATCTATTTCAGCTAAAATCTTCCCAGCCTCTTCCATAGTCTTATTGCGCACATCCGGGACCTCTATAATATATCCATATTCTTCCCTCTCCTCCTCTGTAAACTGCTTTTCAACATCGAGGTATGCCAGGGTCTCCTCTATGAGTTTTCCCGCAACAGGTGCTGCAACGCTTCCACCATAGTATGCCCCCACGGGTTCATCCACTATAACTAGGACCGCAATCTGAGGATCATCTGCCGGCGCAACTGCTACAAAGGATCCAATATACTTGCCTGGTGCATAGCTCCCGTCTATTACCTTTTGGGCAGTCCCCGTCTTTCCTGCAATCCTATAACCCGGTACATATGCACTGGTTCCGGAGCCCGTCGACACAACTCCTTCCATCATATCCAGCATATCATCGGATGTAGCCTTGGATATAACTCGCCTAATTACCTCGGGTTCATTTTCTATTACGATATTGTTCTCATTATCCATCAACTTAGACACCAACCTAGGTTTCATAAGGTTACCCTCGTTGGCAATAGCGGATATAGCATTTATTAGCTGCATAGGCGTTACTGCTATCCCATGCCCATAGGACATGGTGGCTAGATTTATTTCCTTTATAGAATCCAAGTTAGGTGGGATTATACCGCTCTGTTCTCCGGTCAATTCAATCCCGGTTCCCTCGCCGAAACCAAATGCTTTTATGTATTTATATAGATTTTCTTTTCCCAATTGTCTACCCAGATTTACGAATACGACGTTGCATGAATTTTCCATTCCCTCTTTCAGGGTTTGCGCCCCATGTGGATTATACCATCTAACACATTTTAGTACCCTACCAGGAATATCCCTGACGAAGCCACCACAATAGAATTGGCTATCTAGATTTGCTATGCCCTCCTCGAGGGCGGCGGCTGCGACTATGGTTTTAAACGTGGATCCTGGTTCATAGGAATCATTTATACTAAAATTACGCCATACATCATACCATTCCTGCTGCAACTCCTGCTGCGATAGGCCATCCCATTTTGCTGCCATCTCCTCATCCAGCGGTTCCCTCGGCTTATTTGGATTATATTGAGGCATATTTGCCATGGCCAATATATCCCCAGTCGATGGCTCCATAACCACAATGGATATGCCCTTCGCCTTGGTAATAGCTAGGGATTCTACTGCGACTTTCTCCGCAAAATGTTGTATGGTCTCATCGATGGTCAGAACCGTATGTAGTCCATCCTCGGCATCATAAACCCTCTCCCCATCATAGGGTAGCTGTTTCCCGCGCGCATCCTCGGTTCTAACCCATTTACCGGGAGCTCCCGATAGATATTTATTATAGGTCTTTTCTATGCCATAGAGTCCATTATTATCTATATCGGTAAAGCCCAGTACATGGCTTGCAAAATCCTCATATGGATAGAACCTCTTATTATCATCCACTATCTCTATACCGGGAATTCTAAGCTTCCTTAATTCCTTAGCTTCCTCCTTGCTGATCCATTGCTTGATCTTCACCACGTTCTGCTTCTTAGTTATCCTCTCATAGACTTCGGCTTCTTCCATGTCCAATACCTTTGCCACCTGCCCTGCTACCTGTTCTGCGGTGCTATCCGACTCAACTATATCCGCAGGATTGGCCCATACGGTATAGGAGCTTATGGAAATCGCCAGTTTCTTACCATTTCTATCATATATTATTCCACGTTTGGATTTTATTTCGATACCCTTGGTCCATTGTTCCAGGGCTCCTTTTTTTAACTCTTCCCCAGTTACCAATTGTATATACCCTAATCTAATTATTAGTCCCAAAGATATTGCTAATACCATTATAAAGGCCAATATCAGCCTTCGCTTCGATACATTGCTGGGTAATGACAATATTAATTCCCCCTAAAACAAACCCAATAATAGATTGAAAACCTCTTTGAATTGCCGAGCGAGGAGGGGCCGATCCCCTATACTGCCTCCATTCTGATTTTCAGCAAAGTTCAACTCCTCTATATCCAGATATACAACCTGCTCTTCCGTGGGATAATCCATTCCCAACCTACTCACCGCATCTCCTTCCAGCTTAGCAGGGCTTTTGATACCCTCTAGTTCAGCGATTAGGTCCTCCTTCTCTCTGTTCAACTCCATCTCCTGTTCTTCTAGTTCAGCAATTTCATGATTTACCCTAGTTATATTAACATATCCTATTAGAATTAAAAGGGATAAGCCTGTGCCAATGATTGCCAATCCTATTCCAAGTAACTTCTGTAGAGAACGGGACCTTCTTCTCCTCTTATTGCGCCCCTCGATAATCTTCCGCTGTCGTTCATAATCTATATCGACTTGTTCTGGATGATAGTATTCCAACTCTCTTTTAGTTACTAACAATTTATTCTAACCCCCTTTAATTTAGAACCTAAACCCTTTCAGCAATCCGTAACTTGGAGCTCCTCGAGCGTGGGTTTTTATCGATCTCAAGTTCGGTAGGTACTATTGGCCTTCGCGTAATCAATTTAATCTCTCGTCTCTTATCACAATTACATATTGGAAATTCAGGTGGACAGATACAATCCCTATTGAGATCCCTAAATTCATTTTTCACAATCCTATCCTCAAGGGAATGAAATGTAATTATACAGAGCCTGCCACCTTCATTCAATAGCCTGCACATGATGGGTATGCTCTGCTCCAACACCTCTAGCTCCCTATTTACCTCTATCCTAATGGCTTGAAATGTCTGCCTAGCTGGGTGGGGGCCCTTCATCCTAACCCCCTTGGGTATCGCCTTTTTAATGATCTCCACCAGTTCGAGAGTTGTGTCTATAGGACCTTCCGCCCTACCCTCGACGATGAATTCAGCAATCCTTTTAGCCCATCTCTCTTCCCCATAATCCCAGATGATCCTCTCCAAATCCTTCTCGCTATACCCATTGATCACATCCCATGCGCTAGTATCCTGAGTCTTGTCCATCCTCATATCCAATTGGGCATCTCCATGATAGGAAAATCCCCTATCCTCCTCATCCAATTGATGAGAGGATACCCCTATATCCAATAATATCCCGTCTACTCTATGTATATTTAAATCGAATAATATATCCCCGATATTTCTATAATTATCATGGACCAGATGGACCTTGTCCAGATGATTCGCTAATACATCCCTGGCCTTTTTAATTGCATTCTCATCCTGGTCTATTCCAATCAATTTACCATCCGTCAATCTTTTGGCAATTTCGATCGAATGACCGGCCCCGCCTAGGGTGCCATCCACATATATTCCATCTTCTTTTATATTCAAACCCTCTATTACTTCATCCAGCAATACAGGAATATGTTCAAATTTCAACGAATCCACTCCTAATCATTAGATGCCCAATTCCGCCATCCTTTCAGCGATATTATCATAGCTCAGGCTATCATCGTCATTATATACATCCCATTCTTCCCTACTCCATAATTCCACTCTAGCTCCTACCCCGATGATGATTGAATCCTTTGATAGCTTTGCATGTTCTCTCAAATTCATCGGTATCAATACCCTTCCCTGCTTATCTAGATTGCATTCCGTAGCCCCGGCAAAGAAGAACCTTACAAAGGCTCTAGCATCCCTGTTGGTAAGGGGCAAAGCTCTCAGCTTCTTTTCGAATATATTCCACTCCTCTAAGGGATAGACAAAAAGGCAATTATCCAGACCCTTGGTCATGATGAAACTAGGTCCTAATTCATCTCTGAATTTAGAGGGCATAATCACCCTTCCTTTATTATCCACCGTATGTTGATATTCGCCTATAAACATATTCTCACCCTTAGGTTATACTTTACCCCACTTCCTACCACTTCACCCCACCTATACCCTTATTCTATACTATTTTTGAAAATCCTTCCATAAGTTTTTGAAAAAACTTTCTTTTTTTACCGGTCTAATAGTCCTATTTGGTCAAAATCATCTTTTTTATCCGATCAGTCTACAAAATTTTTATTGGATATAAAAAAAATAGAGGTTTCCCCCTATTTTTCTACATCCTTCTTCATTCTCTTTTTTCTAAGGTAATACAAGCTCAATACCACCCCTAGGACGCTAACCAATTGTGCCACCCTAATGGGTCCTAACATCAGGCTATCTATTCTCAACCCCTCTATTAAAAATCTTATGGCCGAATATAGCATTAGATATAGTAGAAATACTTCACCTGAAACCTCGGCCCTATTCCTCCTATACCATAGTAGGAATATGAAGACTGCAAAATTCCATATGGATTCGTATAGGAAGGTTGGATGTACCTTCACCCCATCTATCATTATACCCCATGGTAGATCCGTGGGGACGCCATAGGCCTCCTGATTTACGTAATTGCCCCAGCGACCTATCGCTTGACCAAGTATGAGCCCCGGTGCACATACATCCGCTATCTGCCAAAAATCTACATCCTTAACCCGAGTAAATATGATTGCAACTATGGTAGCCGCTATTATGGATCCATGTATAGCTAAACCACCACCCCTGAAATTGAATATCTGCTTCAAATTCTTTCCGTAATAATCCCAACTGAAGACTACATAGTATATCCTAGCCCCTATTAATGCGGCTGGTATAGCATATAATAATAGATCGATCACCGTATCCTCTTCTATCCCCAATCTATCGGCTTCCCTTAGCGCGAGAATAGTCCCTATAATAACCCCGGTGGAAATAAAGATTCCATACCACATTATATCTATACCAAATATCTTAAAAGCTACTGGATTCATCTATTACACCTTCCTAATCGATAATACCTATCAGTATAACATATTTCAAGCCATTTACCTAGATTTAGCTATAGGATTTAGCTCATAGGATTTACTACCGATAATACCATCGTCTCCTCATCTATATCGTCCACCAACCTAGCGTTCACATCACCAATTTCAATGCTATCGAGTATATCCAATACATCTATGAATAGAAAGCCCTCGAAATAATTATCTATAAAATAACTGGATATCAAGCTTAGCGAATTTAAGCCCATAAGAAAGCCACCCATATTCTTATTCTTAATCCTTCTAAAGGCCTCCCCGGATATACCGGTCTTCTTGGTAGCCTTAATATGTTTTAATACCTTATCGAATACCCTATCTGGTTCATTGGACTGGCCCAATACGAGTGAATAGCCATAGTCCACCTTGCCAGTAAAGTAACTGGTAAAACTATTATCCACCAATCCCTTGCCATATAGATCGTTGTAGAATTCGGAGCTATCCCCGAATAATATCTCCAATAGTATATTGGTAACCAGATCCTTATGCACCAATTCCCTGTTCATCATATTTAAATTATTGTCCTTTATCCCTATGGAGAATAGGGGTATGGATGTAGCCAATCGATCCTCTATGTATTGTTTTTGAATTCCAACCGGTTCGTTGGGATATACCCTAGATATCTCCTCAATCCCCTTACGAAGATCCTTTCGCTCCGTCCCCTCCACAATATCCACTATCCTTTCGAAGGATAGATCGCCAGCGATGAACAATACCATATTGGATGGATTATAGAATGTATTATAGCATTGATACAATACCTCTTTATCGATATCTTGGATGCTTTCCACGGTTCCCGCTATATCTATCCTCACCGGGTGATCCACATACATCCCATTTAGGCAATTGGAATATACCCGCCAATTGGGGCTATCTTCATACATCCTTATCTCCTGCTCTATAATACCCTTTTCCTTCTCCACATTGGAGTCGGTAAAATACGGATTCTGTACAAATTTTATCAATAGTTGGAGGCTTTCATAGAAATTAGCGGTTGTAGAGCATAGGTATGCCGTTTGATTAGCATTGGTATAGGCATTTACATTGGTTCCCAGCCTAGAAAACCGATCGAAGATATCCATCTCCTCATCCTCAAATAGCTTATGCTCTAAAAAATGGGCCACTCCCGCCGGGACCTTGATGGGTTCCCTTTCCCCTATGGGGATGAAATGATTGTCATTGGAGCCATAATCCGTTGCAAATATAGCATATTTTTGCATATACCCCTTCCTCGGCATGAAATATATATTTAACCCACTATCTAATTTCCGAAAATACAATTTCTCATCTATCCTCTTGTTTTCAATAATTCCCATTATCCATCCCTCCATCTCCCGAATGTCTGAGAAAATAGATGGTATCTACGTTCATATCATTCGATGCCTCCATGATCTCATCCCTCGTTACCTTCTCCACATCCCTTATGGATTCCTCTAGGCTTCTACTATCATTGGTCAACACCTTGCTAAAGAAATACTCACTAATTAAAAAAGCACTGTCATGGATTGATTCCATGGATGCTTTGATGGATTTTTTGGATATATCTATATCCTCGTTGGTAAATATACCGCTCTTCATCGCATCTATCTGACATCTTATAATCTCTATAACCCTTTCAAAATCATCGAAGTCTATTCCGGCATCTATCATCATTATGGATTTATATCTATATATAGATGTTCCTATATAATATGCAAGGCTTTCTGCCTCCCGCACATTCCTAAATAGTTTAGAGGTGGGGCCTCCGCCCAATATATCGCTAGCTACCATCAACCCATTATATAGGTCATCCTCATATGGAATTCCCGTTCTATACCCTATTACGAGTTTTCCTTGATTTATGTCCATATCCTCATAGACCATGTTTTTCGTTTGGGACCCCTTGGATATCAGCTCCCTTTCATTTTGTATCAGGTCATCCTTGGCAAATCTAAGATCATCTATCATGAACTGCTTCAATTCATCATCATAATCTCCAACATAGAATATTTCCAATGGAGCCCTGTATAATAGCTTCATATAATGCTCATACAATGTTCTGGCCTCTATATCCTCCAAATCCTCTATATATCCCAATGGATATAGGCCAAACTTTTCATCCCTACACATCTCCTCAATACACCTATATATTGCATACCGCCTTTTATCATTGATTTTGCCCTCTATAAGCCTTTTTAGGATTTCCTTCTCCTGTTCAATATATCGCTGGCTGAAGGTTCCATCCTCTAGGTAGGGATCGTATATTATGGATTTTAATAGCCCGATCATACCCTTGATATAGTTGCTATCACCTATGTAGCTGTTTTTGGGCCCTTCAATTGTAAATCTAATTGCATGGGTCTCCCCCTTTTTGTCCACACTGACGCTCAGATTGCAACCATATAGGTCCTCCAGTCTCCTCTGTATCTTCAAACTAGTGGTTAGCTCCCTAGTTCCCTGCCTTAGCACTAGAGGTAGTAACGCGTTGCTAGTCACCTCCCGCCTATCCAATGGCAACGTAAAGTAGAAGCTGAGTATATTGGATTTGAATTTATCCGTAGGTATCAGATTCAATGCAATCCCCTTATCGATTTCAATCCTATCACAATTTAAAGCCACACATTCGCCCTCCTATAGACTATTATATTGTCTATCATACCCCTTCCAAAGCTTATATCCTATTCGATGTCGTAGTAAAAAACCCGGCTGATATGACGGGTTTCTTTGCTCTATTCCTTTTTCAATTTCTCTATTATCCTATTGATCTCCTTCACCTGATCATCATAGGATTCTCCATTCATCAGCGAATATATTATAGCCTCTACCTCATCGAATACCTTTTTATTATCGCTTACCAAAACCTGCCTTATCATGGGGTCATCTTCCAATATACTGTTTATTATAGTCTCCTTCACGCCATCTGTCAAAGCTATATCCTCTGCCATCTGAATTCCCACCACGACCATATCATTGAAGATGATGGATGTAGCATCATCTATGCCGTATATATCCACAACCAAGTTGGATATATCTTCGGATCTTACCAGCAATTCATAATCCTTTCCCCCCACTTCCAAACCTATCTCATCCCCATCCTTCACCTCCCCCATTCCACATGCGGTCCCAATACCTGAGAATATGACCGCAATTATCATAAGCTTTAATAGAATGGTCCTCCTAAATAACATATGCATACCTCCTCGTAATATAGTTTTTCAAATATATAAAATTTTATTACAAAAAATAGAATCTATATCCGATTTCATATCCTTTTACCATGATATAGATATGTCCAATAGCCATCGGTTGAATCCATTCCATCTATATTGTATAATTGTCTTTGTATGTAATTTAAGTGTTTGAAAGGAAGATACAGATGAAATTAGGAATAATCGGACTACCGAATGTAGGAAAAAGCACACTATTCAATGCACTGACAGCTGCTAAAATAGAAGCGGAAAACTATCCTTTTTGTACCATAGAACCCAATGTAGGGATTGTGCAGGTACCAGATGATAGATTGCATAAGCTGGCTGAGATACTCTCCATTAAGAGAATATTACCTGCAACAATAGAATTCTTCGACATAGCCGGATTGGTGAGAGGAGCCAGCAAGGGGGAAGGCCTGGGAAATAAATTCCTAGCCCATATCAGGGAGGTAGCGGCCATAGTCCATGTGGTAAGATGCTTCGAGGATGATAATGTCACCCATGTTGAGGGTGGCATAGATCCGTTAAACGATATCGATGTAGTCAATCTGGAGCTCTTACTCGCTGACCTGGATGTTATCAATAATAGATTGGGTAGGGTTGAAAGGTCGTTAAAGGGAGATAAATCCTATGAACAGGAATATGAACTATTGAAAAAATTAAAGGAAGCCATCGAGAATGAGATACCTCTAAGAAGTCTGGACTTAACCCACGATGAGATGAAGTTGATCAGGGGACTAGGGCTTCTATCCTTAAAACCGGTACTATATGTATGCAATATATCGGAGGATGATCTATTGGATGAGGATAATAATCCGTATGTCAAGTCGGTCAAGGAATATGCAATGGATGAAGATTCCGAGGTGATAGTAGCCTCAGCCCAGATTGAAGCAGAGATCTCCCAGCTGGATGAAGAGGCAAAGAAAGATTTTCTATCCGAATTAGGGTTGGAGGAATCGGGGCTGGATAGGTTGATCAATGCCTGCTATAGCCTATTAGGGCTTATGAGCTTTATAACGGCGGAGATCAAGGAGGTAAGAGCCTGGACCATTAAGAAGGGGACTAAGGCACCTCAGGCAGCCGGAAAGATCCATAGTGACATGGAACGTGGCTTTATAAGGGCAGAGGTAGTAAGTTACGAAAACCTGTTGGAATGTGGCAGCACTGCCAATGCTAGGGAAAAGGGAATGGTACGGTTGGAAGGTAAGGATTATATAGTACAGGATGGAGATATAATATTATTTAGATTTAATGTATAGAAGATATACAAAAAACGGTTCTAGTATATTAGAACCGTTTTTTTATATTATACCCAGATATTATATCCACCGATGCACTAGCCCCTATCCTCGATGCACCAGCATCTATCATAGCTCTTGCCGTATCATAATCCCTAATTCCACCAGCGGCTTTTATCCTAACTTCATCTCCCACGGCCCTGTACATCAGCTCAACATCCTCTATCAAGGCCCCGCCTGTAGCAAAGCCTGTAGATGTTTTCACAAAGTGAGCCCCAGCGTCCCTGGTTATTTCGCAGGCCTTGATCTTCTCCTCAGTGGATAGAAGGCAGGCCTCTATTATAACCTTTACCGTTGCTTGGCCTTCCACGGCATCTACTACGGCCCTTATATCCTCCTCAACCTGTAGATATTTCCTATTTTTCAGTGCAGATATATTCATAACCATATCTATCTCATCCGCACCATCCCCTACAGCCTTCAAAGCTTCAAAAGCCTTTACTTCCTTGATGTTCGCTCCCAGTGGAAATCCTATCACAGTCGCTACCTTGCCATCCGTATCTTTGAGCAGTCTAGCAGCCTTGCCAACATAGTGTGGATTGACACATACCGCTGCAAATCCATATGCCTTGGCTTCATCACATAGCTTTTCAATCATCTGCTCCGTAGCATCCTGACTCAGCAATGTATGGTCTATCATAGGAGCTATATCCATGCACAATCGTCTCATCATTTTATAAGCTCTACCATATCCCCGTTTTTAACACCTGAAGCATTTCCTTCTTCCAAATCCACATGCATCTCTAGGGCAAAGCTATCGTCTACCCTGACTAAAACATTTTCAAATACAACAGCTCTTGGTCCCTCGGTTTTTACCTTCACTATATCATTATCCTCGACCCCGAATCTTTTGCCATCATCGGTATGCATATGTATATGCCTAGCCGCGATTATAATTCCTTCTTCCAACTCTACTTCTCCCTTGGGCCCAACTAGCTTTGCCCCCGGCGTATCCGCTATATCCCCAGAGTTTCTGATCACCGGTTCTACACCTAATTTAAAGGCATCGGTGATGGAAACCTCTAATTGAGTACTGCCCCTCGTCGGTCCTAAAACTCTAACTCCCTTTATGGTATTCTTTGGTCCTACTACGTCTACCCTTTCCTCGCAAGCATATTGTCCCGGCTGGGATAGATCCCTCATATAGGTCAATTCATAACCTTCCCCAAATAAAATCTCTACGTCTTCCTGTGATAGATGTATATGTCTATTGGATAACGCTATTGGTAATTTTAAATCCATCATTATTCCTCCCTTTATATGTTTTGCTTCCATATTTGATTATATTATCTATACCCTTAAAAATCAAACCTATTGAGATAATTTCCACAATGTTTTATAGAAATCTGGATAGGATATATCCACAGCCCTATGACCATTGATCCTAGATTCCCCCTCCGCCCCCAAGGCCGCTATGGATAAGGCCATAGCAATCCTATGATCCCCATGTGAATCTAAAGCTGCAGGCTTCAGTGTAGCTCCCCCCTCGATTATCAACCCATCGGGTAGCTCCTCTATATCCGCCCCCATATTGGATAATCCATCATGGATAGCTCTTATCCTATCACATTCCTTATACCTTAATTCCTCAACATCTCTAATGACTGTCCTTCCACTCGCAAAGGCAGCAGCCACCGCAAGAATAGGTATCTCATCTATCATAGTGGCTACCATCTCTCCTCCCATCTCTATACCCTTAAGAGATGAATACTTGACCTCAATATCTGCTATGGGTTCCAAATTTGCAATTCTCCTATTATTAATCCTTATATCCGCCCCCATATCCTTTAAAATATTAATTATTCCAGTTCGGGTAGGGTTTACTCCCACATCCCTTATGATTATGTGAGAATCCTTTATCATTGATCCCGCCACCATAAGATATGCAGCAGAGGATATATCGCCGGGCACATGAATATAGCCACCACTTAGCAAGCCATTGGGTTCCATGCATATAAAGCCATCCTCGGAATATATATCAGCACCAAAGTATTTTAACATCATCTCCGTATGATCCCTAGTTACCTTTGGTTCTTCTATCCTAGTAATTCCATTTCCATATAGGCCCGCAAGCAATATGGAGGATTTCACCTGCGCACTAGCCATAGGTAAACTATAACTTATGGCCTCTAATCCCCCTTTGGAAGGCTCTATATGCAGTGGCGGATACCTATTATCAACGCCTTTGATAGAACCACCCATCATGGTCAAGGGTATAATTATCCTATCCATAGGCCTTTTATCCAAGGAATCATCGCCGGTAAGAATCGTAGAAAATTTCTGCCCCACCATAACCCCGCTCAGAAGCCTCATGGTGGTACCGGAATTCCCGCAATATAATTCATCCTTTGACTCGTGCAATCCATGAAGGCCTACTCCCTCTATACGAAGGCTATCCCCATCCATCTCCATCTCAACCCCCATATCCTGAAAACATTTAATGGTCCTCCTAGTATCCTCGGCCATCAATATATTTTCTATGACGGTAGTTCCATTGGCCAGCGCCCCCAATATTACGCCCCTATGAGATATGGATTTGTCCCCCGGAACCCTTATATCCCCCGATAACCTTCCTCCTCCGCGGATGATCAAACCCATTCCCCCTTCAAACTCTCTGCTATCAATCCTTCATCCACATCCATATGTAGTTTCACCTTTCCCCTCGATATTGGCAATATGAATGCAATCCTGTCACCCTTGTTTTTCTTATCATTTTTCATCCTATGAATTAGCTGTTCTATCTCATATCCATTAAATTTGACTGGTGCAACCAATTTCCTTAACCCCTGGTAGATTGTTTGAAAATATTTCTCGTCTATCAGTCCCATTCGATATGCAATCTTCGATTCATATATCATCCCTAATATAATAGCTTCCCCATGGTTATAGCGACCAAAATCATAATATGCTTCTATGCCATGCCCTATGGTATGTCCAAAGTTTAATATCATCCTCAGCCCGGTATCATACCTATCCCTATTCACCACTTCCTCCTTGATTGTGATGGATCGCCTTATTATCTGCAATAATATATCCAAATCCTTATTATATATCTGCTCCATATTATCCATTGTGAATTGAAATAGGTCATAATCATATATCAATCCATATTTCAATACCTCTCCTAGTCCACAGATTATCTCCCTGTCTTTCAATGTATCCAAGAATTGTATATCTACTAGGGTTAGCTCGGGAAAATAAAAAGAACCCACTATATTCTTATATCCTCCATAATCTATGCCCACCTTACCACCGACACTGCTATCCACTTGGGCCAATAAGGTGGTTGGAATTTGAATATACTTCAATCCCCTCTTATAGGTGGAGGCTGCAAACCCTGCAATATCTCCAACTACCCCGCCCCCAAAGCTCAATATTATTGCATCTCTATCTATATTATTCTCTATGAGGTCATCATATATGGATAGGATTGTAGATATGGATTTGCTCTCCTCTCCGGGGGATAGCGTATATGTATTCATATCATATCCCTTAATGACCTCCTTCAACTTTTCCATATGGAGGGCATTTACATTATCATCCGTTATTATATATAGTTCAGTAGCCCTATTGGATCTCAAGTATTCGTTCAATTTCCCAATGCAATTCTCCCCGATTATAATATCCATCCAATCACCTCTTTTTCAAGCCCTCCATATAACTTTTATAGTTGCCCATCATCTCACCTAGGCTATCTCCCCCAAATTTTATCATAAGTTCATTAGCCAGTATATGTGCAAATACATTCTCCGCCACT